>CAXSEK010000008.1:0-16379 GCA_964235625.1 uncultured Acetobacteraceae bacterium | reverse complement strand
GACGTCCCCCTCCCCTTGTGGGAGGGGCTAGGGGAGGGGTGCAAGCGGCACTCGGCTTCGCGTGTGGCGTCAGCAAACGAAACCGATTGTGCGTGCGGCACCCCTCCCCCCGGCCCCCTCCCACAAGGGGAGGGGGGGATGCCACGCCGGCTGTGTGTGCGCATAAGCCGGAGTCTTTGGTCTCGTTCGTTGCTGGTTTGGAGGGGGTGGTACCGTGCCGGACGGTAGCGGGGTTGCCGTGGTGATCCCCATGCTGAACGAGGCGGCGGCCCTGCCCCGGCTGTTGCGCTGCCTGGGTGTGCTGCACCCGGCGCCGGCCGAGATCATCGCCGTGGATGGGGGCAGCACCGACGACTCGGTCGCCATTGCGCGGGCCGGCGGGCTGCGCGTGATCACGGCGCCGCGGGGGCGGGGGGCGCAGGTGAATGCCGGGGTGGCGGCGGCCAGTGCCCCGGTGATCTGCGTGCTGCACGCCGACACCCTGCTGCCGGACGATGCAGTGGCGGTGATCGAGGCGACCATGGCGGACCGGCGGCTGGCGCTGGCCAGTTTCCTGCCGTTGCTGAGCGGGCCGGGTGGGGTGCGCTGGGGCACCAGCCTGCATAACTGGGCCAAGACCTATTACGGGCCGTTGCTGTTCCGCCCGCATCTGTTCCTGCGTGGCGCGCGGCTGCTGTTCGGCGACCACGCCATGTTCTTCCGCCGCGCCTACTTTCTGGCGGCCGGAGGCTGCGACACGTCGCTGCCGATCATGGAGGACGTGGACCTCTGCGTGCGCCTGCACCGCTTCGGCCGCACCCGCATGGTCAACCGGGTGGTCATCACCTCGGACAGGCGGATCGCGGCCTGGGGGCCGGTGCGGGCCAACCTGATCTACCTGCGGGTGAGCATCAGCTGGGCAGTAGGGCTGCGGCGGGCGCTCGATCGGCATTATCCGGACGTACGCTGACCCGATCCTGCGGCAGGAACCCCGCCGAGACCGCGAAGGCGATCAGGCGGTGGAGGAAGGCGTCGTCCACCGGCGGGCAGCGCCGGCCGGTGAGGGCGGCGAGGTTGGCGGTGGCGAAGCGCGGGCTGGGGCGGAGATAGGCGGCGCAGGCGTCCACCACCTGCCCGTGCAGCCGGCGCTCCCGCTCCCCGAGGCCGGCGGCGCTGAACCGGTCCGGTGGCACGAAGCGGGGGGGGTGCAGTTGGGGGAAGGCGTCCGCGAGATCGAGCAGGGCGGTCATGGGTACCGGGCGGCCGGACACTAGGTGGACGATGCGGCCGTCCGCGTCCGCCATCCGCTCGGCGATGTCGGCCAGGCCACCGACCACGTGGTCCAGCGGGACCAGGTCGAGGCTGGCGCCGGGGGCGACCGGCAGCACACGGATGCGGCCATCCGCCACCAGGCGGATCAGCTGGTAGATCGTGCCGAACGCGCCCGTCGCACCGTCCGTCCAGCGCCCGACCACCACCGAGGGCCGTGCCACGGCAGCGACCTGGCCGGTGCGCCTTGCCGCCAGGACGAGGGCTTCGGCCGCCGCCTTGCTCGCCTCGTAGCCGTTGTTGAAGCGCCGGGCCGCGACCGGTGCCTCCGCTACGGCGCCCGCCGTAAGCCCGCAGACATAGGCGGTGCTGACATGCAGCAACGGGACGGGGCGGGATGCCGTGAAGCCCAGCACGTTGGCCGTGCCGCCGATGTTCACCCGGCGGTAGGTCTCGGGCGGCAAGGTGAAGCCGGTGACCGCGGCGCAATGCACCACCAGGTCCAGCTCCGCCGCCAGGCGCGCGGCCGGCTCCGGCGGCAGGCCGAGGTCCGGCTCCGCCACGTCTCCCTCGATCAGGGTGGTGGCGCCGGGAACGGGCTTGCTGCATGGGGCCGGGACGCGGCGGCGCAGCAGCCCCGTGACGGTGTGGCCGCGGCCGGCGAGCACGGTGCAGAGCTCCCGCCCGATCAGCCCGGCGGCGCCCGTGACGAGGATACGCAACGGGGTAGGCGCCGGCGGATTGAAGGGCATCTGCCCTATATGGACCGTTTTCCCCGCGTGGAGGCCTGACGTTGGCTTGGACACACGATGTGGTCGTGATCGGCGCCGGGTCGGCCGGCTTGACCGCGGCCGGCGGCTGCGCGCGGCTCGGCTTGCGGGTGGCGCTGGTGGAGCGGGACCGGATGGGGGGCGAGTGCCTGAACACCGGCTGCGTGCCGTCCAAGGCGCTGCTGGCGGCGGCGCGCCGGGCGCAGGGGATGCGGGGGACCGGGCTCGGGATCTCCGGCGCCGGCCCGACCGTCGATTTCGCCGCGGTGCGCGCCCACGTGGCGGGCGCCATCGCCGCCATCGCTCCACATGATTCTGTGGCGCGGTTCGCCGCCTGGGGCGTGGAGGTGATCCGGGGTGACGCGGTGCTGACCGGACGCCGGACCGTGCGGGTGGGCGCCCGCACCCTGGCCGCGCCGCGCATCGTGCTCGCCACGGGGTCGGACCCGGCGGTGCCGGACATCCCCGGGCTGCGCAGCGTCCCGTTCCTCACCAACGAGACGCTGTTCGGGTCGATGACCCTGCCGTCGCATCTGCTGGTGCTGGGCGGCGGCCCGGTGGGCGTGGAGATGGCGCAGGCGTTCCGGCGGCTGGGCGCGGCGGTGACGGTCGTGGACAGCGGCGGCGCCCTGTCCGGCAGCGACCGGGACGCGGCGGCGGTGCTGCTCGGCGTGTTGCGGGCGGAGGGCGTTGTTGTGCGCGAGCATACCGCGGTCATCGCCGTGGTCGACGAGCCTGGCGGGCTGCGCCTCGAGTGCCGGGATGGCACGATCAGCGGCTCGCACCTGCTGGTGGCCACGGGGCGGCGGGCCCGGGTAGAGGGGCTGGGCCTGGAACAGGCGGGCGTCGCGTGGGACGCGGACGGCATCACGGTAGACGCCAGGCGCCGCACCAGCAACAGGGCGGTGTATGCGATCGGCGACTGCCGGGCGGGGCCGCGCTTCACCCACGCCGCCGGGTACGAGGGGCGCCTGGTGGTCTCGGCGCTCGGATTCGGGGTGCCGGCTGCCGCCCGCTTCGACAGGTTGCCCGCCGTGACCTACACCGACCCCGAGCTCGCCCAGTTGGGGCTGACGGAGGCGGAGGCGCGCACCCGGCACAAGCGGGTGACGGTCACGCGGGAGGACTGGTCCGCGAACGACCGTGCGGTGGCCGAGGGTGAGACGGAGGGCTTCGTCAAGCTGGTACGCGCCGGCGGCCGGGTGGTGGGCGTGACCATCCTCGGGGCGCATGCGGGTGAGTTGCTGCTGCCCTGGTCGCTGGTCATGCGCGGCCGGGCGTCGCGCTGGGCACTGGGGGACGCGATCGTGCCCTACCCCACCCGCTCCGAGCTGTCGCAGGCGGTGGCGTTCGGCGGGTACGAGGCCGCGGTGTTCGGGCCGGCGGCACGGCGGTGGGCTGGTGTGCTTGCCTGGGCACGGCGGTTTAAGTGACGGGGATTTGCCTAATGGGGCGCCGGATCAGGCCGGGCTAGCTGGCCCGACAGCGGCGGCACAGCGGGATGGCATCGGGTCCGACGCGCTTATGGCCAGGTCGAGCCCAGTGGCGAGCGGGTCGAGATGGCCTGATCGGGAGTAGGGCAAGGTCAGCGCGAAGCCGCCTTGCAGGGTGACGGTGCCGTGGACGCGGTAGTCCACGCGCCCCGTGCGCACCACGCCAAGGAGCTGCGGCCCGAGGTTCTGCACGGTGGTGACGACGGTGAAAGGCACGACCGTGGATGAGTGCGGGGGCAGTTGGACGGCGAGGTCACTGGTGCCGGCCGCGAACGGCAGGCCCGAGACGTCGAGGTCGGCGGACACGCGGCGGAACGCGAGCTCGGTGGCGTTCGGATTGGTCACGCACAGCGTCACCGCGAGTTGCTGTCCCGTCAGGCCGATGGCGGTGAGGTGGACGTCCATGACGGCGACGGAGGGTGGCGTGGCCGTTGCCAGGGCACAGCCGGACAACATGGCCACGCCCGCCAGGACAGCCGAGTTGGGAAAGCGTCTGCGGCCTTGGCTCATCTCGACATCAATTCCATACCCCAATCGGGAAGTATGGTGCCGATCGCGCGGTTTCCAGCCGCCCGGACCCCATTGGTCGGGGCGCGGACGGCTGGCCTCATTCCGAGTCGTCTTAACGCAGGATGATAGCCACCCGGCGGTTCTGCGGCTCGCGCACGCCGGCTGCGGTCGGCACCAATGGGCGGGTGTCGCCGAAGGCCTGGATGTCGATCTGGCTTTGGCTCACCCCATCGCGCACCAGTTCGGCCGCCACGGTCTGGGCCCGGCGCAGCGAGAGGCGTTGGTTGTAGGCGGCGGTGCCGGAGCTGTCGGCGTTGCCCTGCACCTCGAGGCGAGTCGCCTGCACCCGCGTGCTGTTCTGCGCCGCCTCGCCGATGATCTGGCGGGCGCGGTCCGTCAGGTCGGCACGATCCCAGTCGAAGAACACGAGGTAGGTGCGTGTCGGCGCCACGGCCGGCACCGGCATGGCGGGAGCCATCGGCGGCGGCGGCGGTGCCGAGTTGAAGGCGTAGCGCACGCCGAGCAGGAAGCTGTGGTTCAGGTTCTCGGTGATGTCGGCGTTGCCCGTGCTCAGGCCGGTGCTGGTGAAGTGTTCGGCCGTGAACTTCTGGTTCCCGAGGATCCCGAGGAAGCGGTATTCCGCCGTGACCGCGAGGCCCGGCACCGCCTGGATCGGGAACGCCGCACCGACGATGCCCTGGTAGGCGAAGTTGCCGAACGTGCCGCCGATATGCTCCACATTGCCGTTGCTGGTGGTGGTCGACTGGAACCCGTTGACATGGCTCCACTGGTAGCCCGCACCGACACCGACATACGGCGTCATGAACGCGACGCCGTAGGGGCGCAGGTCCACGTCGTAGAGGATGTTGCCCATCGCGCCGTAATCTTGCTGCGTGCCCTGGCCAACGCTGGGATTGACAGTGCCGCCGCGCTGGCGGATGCCGTTCTGCCGGTAGTCGCCCTCGACCTCGAGGCGGAGCCCGTTGCCAAGGCCGTAGCCGACGGAGCCGACGCCGCCGAACCCGGCCTCGTCGAACTTGAACCGCGACGAACCCAACCCGGCGCCGGGCGAGGCCTGGATGTGCTCGTCCTGTTTGTAGTTGTACAGCGCACCGGCGCCGATGTAGAGCCCGCTGATCGGTTGGGCCATCGCGACGCCGGGCAGGAAGGCGACGCTGGCAGCAAGGAGTGTGCGAAGCCGCATGACGCGCTTCCTTTCTAGATTGAACCGGCCCGCCCGTAGCCGCCTCGACGCCAACATCACAGCGGTAAATGATGCACGGGATTGACACGCGCCGTTACAGGCTTGTTTTCACACGTGAACAGCCACCTTAAAACGCGTCCATGTCTTGGATCACGTGCCGTGCGCCGGGCGGACGAACGCATTCGGGACTGTTACGGCGATGTCACCGACGACGCGGGCGCGGACGCGGAGGGCGCCGCCGGGCAGGTAGGCGATGGGCAGGTCTTCCATGTCGACCAGGGTGATGCTGTCAGGGGCAGCGCCAGCGGCGACGGCCCGGTCCCGTGCGACGCGTTCGGCTTCGGCCATCGCGTCCTGCCGGGTCAGGCCTTGGAACACCTGGTCCGCCTCGCCGGAAACCTGGGCTATGGCAGCGCCGACGGCGTTGGCGACGGCGGCGTGGGCGGGGCGGCGGAGTTCGCTCACGCCGGGCAGGTGGTCGGGTACGATGAAGGCGCCGCCGCCGACCACCAGCAGCGGCACGGGGCTCGCGTCGGTCTTCATGCGGTCCACGGCGGCCGCCAGCATCTGTGCCGCCAGGGCGAAGACGTCCGTGACCAGCGACCCGGGCAGGTCGGCCACGCGGGTGGCGTCGCCCAGGGCCAACCGGCCGCTAGCGACGGCGATGTCGGTCGTGGTGAGCGTGGTGCCGCCGAAGATGCGGGCCTCCTGCAGGAGGCGGAAGCCTACGCTACGCGGCCCGACGCGGAGCGGGGCTTGGGTGACGATGGAGCCCCCGCCAAGGCCGATGGAGAGCAGGTCCGGCATGCGGAACAGGGTGCGGACGCCGCCGACCGCGACCACGGCGTTCGCCTCCCGCGGGAAGCCTGCCTTCAGCGCGCCGACGTCGGAGGTGGTGCCGCCGACATCGACCACCAGCGCGTCCTGCAGCCCCGTCAGGAAGGCAGCGCCGCGCATGGAGTTCGTCGGGCCGGAGGCGAAGGACAGCACGGGGAAGCGCTCGGCCTGCGCGGCCCGGATCACCGTGCCGTCGTTCTGGGTGACGAACAGCGGTGCGTCGATGCCGGCCTGGGTGAGGGCGTCGGCGAAGGCGCGGATGGTGTGACGGGCGAGCTCGGTGAGCGCCGCGTTGAGCAGGGCCACGTTCTCCCGTTCCAGCAGCCCGATGCGGCCGAGCTGGTGCGACAGGGTGACCGTGGCGTCCGGGTAGGCGTCCTGCACGATGGCGGCGGCGCGCAGCTCCATCGCCGGGTCGAGCGGGGAGAAGATGGAGCAGATGGCCACCGAGCCGATGCCGGCGGCGCGCATGTCCCGCGCAGCGGCGGCGACCGCGGCCTCGTCGAGCGGCATGATGGGGCGGCCGTCATAGTCGTGGCCGCCCTCCACCATGTGGACCGGTCCGCGCACGATCGCCGCCAGGTCCGCCGGCCAGTCGCAGAATGGCGGCAGGGAGGCGGCGGCCGGCATGCCGATGCGGATGGCACCGACGCGGCCGAGCTCGCGCCGCTGCACCACGGCGTTCACGAAATGCGTGGTGCCGATCATCACCGCGGCGATCCCGGCCGTCCCGGCTTGGGCGGTCACCTCGCGCAGGGCCTGGCGGACGCCGGACAGCACGTCCGCCGTGGTGGGGGTCTTGACGGCGACGACGATGGTGGTGCCGTCCAGCAGCACGGCATCCGTGTTGGTGCCGCCGACGTCGATGCCGATGCGCCTCATGCGAACACCGACTTGAAGTCCAGGTCGTAGCCGAGGGCCCGGGGGCCCACGAAGTCCAGGCCGCGCGGGCTAAGGAATACGGCGGGCGCCGGCAAGGCGATGATGCTGACGCGCTGGCCGTAGCGGATGGTCTCGGTGCCGAGCGCCTCGCCGGAGACGCTGTCCAGCACGCAGATCAGGTCGGGGGTCATCACCACGGGCGCGTCGTCCCGCCAGCCGACGGCCCATTCGTTCTGGAACGCGAGGGCGAAGCGGGTGCCGGCGTCGGCGTCCAGGCCGTCGAACCGGGCGGAGCCGCGCAGGAAGCCCTCGGTGGTGCGGCGCTCGACGTCGGACACCTTGCCACGGAACAGCAGCTTGCCGGCGGCATTGGCCAGCACCGCCTGCACCGGGTCGGCATGGGCGGCCTGGGCGGCGCGCACCGCCTGACCGAGGCGGATCGCCTGGGTGGTGGTGTGCGGGATACCCCAGCGTTTCACCTCGGCCCCCGTGCGCGGCGCCTTGCAGGTGGCGGCGATGGAGCCGAGCTCGACGCACATCTTGCGGGACAGGCGTTCCATCCATTTCCAGCTCGGTACCTTGGCGACGATGCCCTCGATGCCGCGCGGGTCCACCATGCTGAGCGGCCAGGGTTTCAGGTCCCCCACGGCGAAGGACGTCATCTGCGCTTCGGGGTAGGCGCGGCCCATCGCGTCCGCGTCCACCACGGGGCGGTCCAGCTCGGCGGCGGCCATCAGGGGTTGCAGGCCGTTATTGCCGCCGATCTCGATGCTCATCACCGCGCGGAAGCGCAGGCCGAGATACTCCTCCATCAGCATGACGGCGCGGGCGATGTTGCGGCTGTCGGTCAGGCGTTCCTGCCCGACCAGGGGGGCGCCCATGTTGGAGACGACAGCCACCTGGTCGTCGTCGGCCAGGTCCTCCGGCTGCATCAGCTGGACGCGCCTGCCCTCGGCGTAGAGGCGGCGCATGTTCAGGAGTGCGAGGTAAGGCGAGCCGCCGCCACCGGTGCCGAGCACCCAGGCACCGACGGAGAGGGCCTCGATCTCGTCCAGGGTCAGTTCGTGCATTGCCGGCATCATACGCTCAGCACCACGCCGTCGGTGGCGGCCCAGGTCAGGCCGACGCGGCTGCCTTCGGCAAGCAAGGCGGGGTCGGTGTGGCGGGGGGCGCGGGCGAGCATGGAGGCGGGGCCGGGGAGCAAGAGCTTGAGCAGCACGGCGTCCCCTAGGAAGTTGGCTTCCTCCACCGTAGCGTCCACCAGGCCGGCGCCGGGTGGGGTGAGGCCGACCCGCTCCGGCCGCAGGGCCAGGGCCACCGGGCCGGCGGCGCTGCATGGCAAGGGAGCGTGCCAGCCGCCGGCCATGGCGAGCCGGCCGCCCGTGGCCGAGCCCTCCAGGATGTTGGTGTCGCCGATGAAGTCGGCCACGAAGCGGTCGGCGGGGCGATCGTAGATCTCGCCCGGCGGGCCGGATTGCACGATGCGCCCGGCGCGCATGACGCCGATGCGGTCCGACATGGTCAATGCCTCCTCCTGGTCATGCGTCACATAGACCAGCGTCAGCCCGAGGCGGCGGTGCAGCGCCTTCAGCTCGAACTGCATCTGCTGGCGCAGCTTCTTGTCCAGCGCGCCGAGCGGCTCGTCGCATAGCAGGACCACGGGGTCGATCACGATGGCCCGCGCCAGGGCCACGCGCTGCTGCTGCCCGCCGGAGAGCTGCGCCGGGCGGCGGTCCTCCAGCCCGGCCAGCCGCACCATGTCCAGCGCCGCGCGCACCCGGCGGGCGATATCCGGCTTGGCGGTGCCGCGCATGCGCAGGCCGAACGCCACATTCTCCGCCACCGTGCGGTGCGGGAACAGCGCGTAGCTCTGGAACACCATGCCCAGGCCGCGGCGCTCCGGCGGCAGGGCCGTGATGTCCGCCCCGCCCAGCAGGATGCGCCCGGCATCCGGCTGCTCGAACCCCGCGATCATCCGCAGGGTCGTGGTCTTGCCGCAGCCCGACGGGCCCAGCAGCGCATAGAACTCGCCGGCCGCGATCTCCAGGCTCACGCCCGCCACCGCCAGCCCGCCGCCGAACCGCTTCTCCAGGCCGACGAGGGAAACCCCTTTCGGATCAGCCACGGAAGATGCGGTTGACCCGGTCGTCGATCCCGTCCTTCTCGCCATTGTACCACTGCCAATCCAGCTGGATCAGCGTCGCGACCTGGGCGGGGGTGGTCAGCAGCTTGCCCATGAATTTGGGCGCGAGCGTGATGTCATCGCGGACAGGGCTGTACCAAACCTCCTCCGCCATGCCGCGCTGCACGTCCGTGCTGAGCATGAAGTCGATCCACTGGTGCGCCAGGGCGGACTTGGTGGTGCCCTTGGTGACGGACAGCACCTGCTCCAGCGCCATCACGCCCTCGGTGGGGGCCGTGAAAGCGATGGGGACGTCGTCCATGTGGCGGTAGGCGGCGGTGTCGTGCAGCTCACACATCGCCAGCTCGCCGGACACGACCGCTGCCTCGGTGCCGCCGGTGAAGTCGTACAGCCGCACCGGCTTCAGCTTCTCCATCGCCCTGAACGATGCGTCCATGTCCTGGTAGCCGGAGCCGAACACGCGGCCGGCCATCATGAACAGGGACTGGCCCAACGAGTTGGCGGGGATGACGTAGGCGCCGCGCTTGCCGGCGTAATCGGGGCTCCAGAAGTCGGCCCACCCGACCGGGGGCGTCTTCACTTGGTCCTTGCGCCAGGCCAGGCCGATCGCCGAGGTGAAGATCGCGATACCGACGATCTTGTCCGACACGGCGTAGGGGTAGATGTGCGCGGCGTTGGGGATCAGCTTCAGGTCCGGCCGCTGGCCGACCAGGCCCTGGTCGAACACGGCCCATTGCTCGTTCGTGTTGGTGTGGAACACGTCGTAGATCGGGCGGCCCGGCGGGCTGGCCATCAGCTTGGGCACGAAGGGGAAGGCCGTGTCGATCGAGACGCGGCAGTTGTTCGCCTTCTCGAAGATGGGAACGTATTTGTCCCGCATCATGTTGCCCCAGGCGCCGCCCCAGCCGGTGATGCGCAGCGTGTTGGCCTCCTGCGCACCGACGATGGCGGGCGCGGCCAGAGGAACGGCGGCGGAGGCGGCGAGCAGGGTGCGGCGTGTCAGCATGATGAGGCCTTTCCTATAATCTGGCGTAGTCGGCAAGGCCCACGCTGCGCTCGATCGCCAGCACCAGGCCGATGGCCAGCGCGATCGAGACGGTGGACGCGGCGGCGATGGTGCCGTCGAAGTCGAAGCGGAGATAGTTGAACATGGCGATCGGCAGCGTCTCCCGGCCCGGCGCCACCAGGAACAGGCTGACGGGAAACTGGTCGAAGCTGGTGATGAAGGCGAACAGCCCGCCCGCGACGATGCCGGGCCGGATGGCGGGCAGCGTCACCTCCCGGAACACGCGGCCGGGCCCGGCGCCGAGGCCGCGCGCCGCCTCCTCGATCGAGCGGTCCGATTGCGCCAGCACGGCCAGCACGGTGCGGATGACGTAGGGGATGGCGACCACCACGTGGCCGGCGAGCAGGACCAGGGTGGAGCGGCCGATGCCCAGCACCATCACCAGCTGGAACAGCGCGAACCCCGTCAGCAGCGCGGGGAGCACGAGGGGGGAAAGGAACATCGCGGTCAGCGCGCCGCGGCCCGGCAGGCGGCCGCGGGCGAGGGCGAGGGCCGCCGCCGCGCCGATGGTGCCGGCGATCACCACGGTGGCCGCGGCCAATTCCAGCGAGAAGCCGAACGCCTCCATCAGCTCCCGGTCGTGCACGAACTTCACGTACCAGCGCAGCGACACGCCGCTCGGCGGAAAGGCGATGAACGGCTCGGGGTTGAGCGCGAACAGCACGACCAACGCCACTGGGGCCAGCAGGAAAGCGAGGATGGCGCCGTTCAGCACCTGGAACGCGCGCCGCATCAGGCCGCCACCCGCGCCATCGCCCGGTTGTAGGCGGCGACGATCACCAGGGCCACGGCTAGCAGCACGATGCCCAGGGCCGCGGCGAACGGTAGGTTGAAGGAGGCGGAGATCTGCTGGTACACCAGGATCGGCAGCGTTTGTACCGCGTAGTTGCCGATGATGATGGGCGTCACGTAGGCGCTGATCGACAGCGCGAACACCAGCAGGCAGCCGGCCAGGATGCCCGGCGCCGACAACGGCAGCGTCACCTCGAGAAATGTCCGTGCCCGGCCCGCGCCCAGCCCGCGGGAGGCTTCCTCCAGCCGCGTGTCCAGCCGGCCCAGCACGCCGGATAGGGTTAGGATCATGAACGGCACGTAGATATGCGCGAGCGCCACCACCACGGCCGCCTCGCTGCCCAGGAACGGGATCGGGCCGGCGATGGCGCCCAGCCAGAGCAGCGTGCCGTTGAGGACGCCGCGGTTGGAGAACATGGCGAGCCAGGCATAGGTGCGCACCACCAGGCCCATCATCATCGGCGCCAGCACCGCCATCATCAGCAGCCGCCGGGTGCCGGCGCTGGGGGTGCGGGCCAGCCAATACGCCAGGGGATAGCCGAGCAGCAAAGAGAGCACCGTGGTCAGCAGCCCAAGGCGGATCGTGGTCCACAGCACGGAGGCGTAGTAGCCATCCCCCGCGATGCGCATGAACTGCCTGGTGGTCAGGGCCACGTGCGGCGCGGTCAGCGGGTTGCCGGTCAGCACCGACATCACGGCCATGGTCAGGAACGGCAGCAGGAAGAACACGGCGAAGATCAGCAGCGCAGGCGCCAGCAGCAGCCAGGTGCCTTGCCGCGTTTGGCCGGCGGTCGCCACGGTCAATCGACGATGAACAGGCGCGCGCCCGTCTTGGTCGACGACTTATGCGGCGAGTCGCCGAAGTCGGACACGGTGTAGCCTGAGCCGGCGGGGAAGGTGAACTGGCGGCCGTCCTTCAGCTCCGTCTCCAGCGTGCCGTCGAGCACATAGATGACGTGGCCGCGGTCACACCAGTGGTCGGCGACGTAGCCGGGGCTGTACTCGACCACGCGCATGCGGACATCGCCGTTGTCGAGGGTGCGCCACAGGGCGGTGCCGGGCGCGCCCGCGTGCTCGGTTCCGGGCAGGCTGTCCCAGGTGACGGGGGTGAACGGGAGAGTGGGCAGCTTCACAGGGTGGCCCTTGGCAGATGTGTTCGAAAGGAAGCAACATCGATGCCATTGAAGCTGGACCCTCCACAAGCCGTCTCCCTTGACGGCCTTGCGACCCGTGCGGCTTTTCGCTGCTCAGCTGCCTTTGAAGGCCGGTTGCCGCTTTTCCATGAAGGCGGTGCGTCCCTCGGCGTAGTCGGCGCTGTCAAAGCAGGCGGCGACAGCCGCGCTCACGGCCGCCAGGTCGCGGTCCGCCGGGTCCCGTTGCGTGGCATCGGCGATCAGCTTCATGCCGCAAACCGAGAGCGGGGCGTTGCCGGCGATGGTGCGGGCGAGGCGGGCCACGGTTTCGTCCAGCGCGGCGGCGGGTACGACGCGGTTGACCAGGCCGATGCGCAGCGCCTCCGCGGCGCCGATGCGCTCGGCGGTGAACAGCAGCATCCGCGCGTTCGCCTGCCCCACCAGGCTATTCAGCCGCTGCACCGCATGCAGCCCGTAGGCGATGCCCAGGCGGGCCGCGGGGATGCCGAATGCGCTGTCCTCGGCGGCGATGCGCAGGTCGGCCATCATGGCGATGCCCAATCCCCCGCCGAGGCAGAAGCCGCGGATGCGGGCGATCACCGGCTTGGGAAAAGCGGCGAGCTGGGCGCGGCCGCCGCTGGTCAGCTGGTCGTATTCCATCTGGGCCTCGGCGGTGCTGCGCCGCTCGCCGAACTGGCTGATGTCGGCGCCCGAGACGAACGCCTTGTCCCCCGCCCCAGTGAGCACGGCCACGCGCACCGCATCGTCCGCCTGCCATCCGCGCAGGATGGCGCTCAACGCCTCCCACATCTCGACCGACATGGCGTTGCGCTTCTCGGGTTGGTTGAACGTGATGGTGCCGACGCCATCGGCCACGCTTGCGAGCATCTTGCCGGATGCGTACTCGGTTAACGGCGGCATTCGGATAGCTCCCCTGGAGATGAAGCTTTGGGGCTCTGCCTTGCACCCGCAAGGGGCCAACTCCTGCAAAGCGGGCGTTCCCTTGACCCCCTATAAATAGGTGTCCAGAGGACGGCTGTCCTCTGGTGGGGTTTGGGGCAAAGCCCCAAGCTGTGCTGACTGGCAAAGCAGGACGACCCATGACCGCAACCACCGTCATCCGCAACGCCGCCACCACCGTCGCCTGGCGCGATGGCGGGCACGTGACGCTCGCCGGCGCCGATATCGCCTGGTCGGGCGGCCGGCTGACGCATGTGGGGCCTGCCTATGCCGGCCCGGCCGAGACGGTGATCGACGGGCGCGGCCTTCTGGTGATGCCCGGCCTGGTGGACGTCCACAGCCATCCCTCCTCCGAGCCGATGCTGAAGGGCCTGACAGACGAGGTCGGCACGCCCGGCCTCTACAACTCCTCGCTCTACGAATACCTGCCGGTGTATCGGCCGCCGGCGGATGCCATCGCCGACTGCGCTCGGGTAGCGTTCAGCGAGCTGCTGCTCTCGGGCGTCACCACCGTGGTGGATCTGTCGGTGCCGTATGAGGCCTGGCTGGATGTCGCCGGGCAGAGCGGCCTGCGCGTGGTGATGGGCCCGATGTTCCGCTCGGCCCGCTGGTTCACCCCGAACGGCCACCGCGTGGAATACGAGTGGGACGTTCCGGCCGGCGAGCGCGCCATGGAGGACGCGTTCCGGCTGATCGACCGCGCGCAGCAGCATCCGTCGGGCCGGCTGAGCGGGCTGGTGATCCCGTCGCAGATCGACACCTGCACGCCGGAACTGCTGCGCGACAGCCATGCCGAGGCGGCCCGGCGCGGCCTGGTGTGGCAGACGCACGCCGCGCAGTCGGTCAGCGAGTTCCACGAGATCACCCGGCGGCACGGCGCAACGCCGATCGGCTGGCTGCATGACCTCGGCGTGCTCGACGGCCGGTCGATCATCGGGCACGGCATCTTCCTCGACGACCATGCGTCCACACCCTGGCACACCGACCGGGACCTGGCGCTGCTGGCGGAGACCGGGGCCGCGGTGGCGCATTGCCCGACCGTGTTCGCCCGCCGCGGCATCACGTTGCGCGATGTCGGGCGCTACCGCCGGGCGGGCGTGAAGGTGGGGATCGGCACGGACACCTTCCCGCACAACATGCTCGATGAGATGCGGCTGGCGATGTATCTGGCCCGCACCCAGGCGGTGGACCCGCGCACGCTGGACGCCGGGCAACTGTTCACCATGGCGACGTCGGGCGGGGCCGATATCCTGCAGCGGGACGATCTCGGCCGCCTGGCGCCGGAGTGCTGCGCGGACCTGGTGCTGGTGGACGCGACGCACCCGGCGATGCGGCCGGGCTACGATCCGCTACGCTCGTTGCTGTATGCGGCCGGCGACCAGGCGATCGCCGCCGTCTATGTGGACGGGGACAAGGTCGTGGCGGATGGCAGGGTACTCACGATGGACTATGCTGCGGCCGCGGCGGCGCTGCACGAGGCGCAGGCCCGCGCATTGGCCGGGGTCGCCAGCCGAGACTGGGCGGGCCGCAGCGAGCACCAGCTCAGCCCGCCGACGTTTCCGCCGGGGTAGGGTGTCCGCGGCGGGGGCACGATCTATCAACGATAACAATGGGTTGGGCAGGCTAACCCGGTTTTGCCACATCCTTAGTCGTCAATGACTTAGAGACTGCGTGGCTAACCTTGAGCCCTCAGAAGTTAGGCTGCACCGGGATGCCAAACCCGCGCTGCATCGGCTTAGGACGCATTCAACATGGTCGACGACGCCTCAGCAGCCGGCGAAGAGATTTGCCGTCTCGGCGCCCTCTCCGCCAGCGGCGCCCCACCTGACCGCATGGTCCGCACGACCACGGACGTGGTGCTCCGCTGGCAGGACGCGGCCGAGGACGAGAACGAGCTGCGGACCTGGCTGGAGGCGCTGTGGCAGTCCCTGAACGAGGGCGTGATCGCTCAGGAGGAGGCGGCCGGCAACTTGGACCGGGCTGACAACCGATCTGGACCGGTCATCGAACGCATCCTGGAGGGTCTGCGAGACAGTCGGGCAGTCGTAACGGCGGTGTTGGAGCGGGGGTAGAGGCGGCTGGGCCAAAACGGAAGACCGCCGAATTGGCCCATCTGACCTAAGGTGACTGACCGTTCAGAACGACTCGACACAAACCTTTCGTTCTTCCTATGTTCCGCCCATGCCGTCCGCTGTCCCACCCTTCGACCGTGCCGTGGCGCTCGCCTGCACAATGCGGACTCTACGCGGCCGGTGGATCACGGCCCGCTGCCGATGCGGTCGAACGACGCCGCATCCGTCCGGCTGATGCTCCGTGAACAGCCCGAGTGCGCCGGCCAAACCGTGGCCGACATGCTGGTGCGGCTGCGCTGCCTGGGGTGTCGCGGGCGCCCACATGCGATCTACCTGTGCGAAGACGGGCACGGCGTGGGATCGCTGCCGAAGTCGCTCACGGCCGGGTGGGCCTTGTTGCTGCATGGTGGGGATGAGCCAGATCCGCCGGTGCCGGGCAGAGCCGTGGCGGCCGAGTGACTGCACAGCGCTGGATTGTGGTGCGGCCGGACGGCTCCGCCTGGACACGCACGTTCACCACCGGAGTCGGCGCCTGGCGGGTTGTGGTCGGAGGGTGCAACAGCGAGCGGGAGCGGCGCGCACGACAGGCGGAGATGGTGCGGGCGGGGTGGAGGATCTCTGCCTCACAAACGCCGAAAGCCCCGCCCTGACCCGGTGAGGGGGCAAGGCGGGGCTGGGTAGTCGACGGATACGCGTTCAGCTCGCAGGCCGGCCTAATCTCAAGCTCTAGGCCGAATCATCGGATACCGCAGTGCAGCATGCCGTGACACAACCCTCCCGTCGTTAAAAGGGTGTTAAAAGTGAGTCTTCTTGGCGCAGAGACGCTTATCGTTGTTTCAAACCTTGCCGTGGGTGCAGTTGCTGTGGTCGGCTTGTATTGTGGCGTTAGCTCAAGGGTTCATCGGAAATCGATGGCTGGAAAGCTCTTCCGTCGAGACGCCTGAACTTCGCAATCGCGTCGCGGGTCGCCAACGTGGCTGTGGCGATCATTAGGTCGGGAGCGCCTACCGGCACTAAACGGCTTTCATGCGTCTCCCGGCCTTCTTCTCTGGAATAGCGGATGACAAGCAATGTGGCGTCCCATCATCGGAACCGGCTGTGACGAGACTTGGCCACTCGCCGGTTCGGCATGAGCCCAAGCCAGGATGACGCTGGTGAAAAGGAAAGATCGCGCCATCAATACACATCCATCCCGAGATACGCTGTCGGCGAGGCCGTAGCTGTTCCGCCGTTCGTATTTCCGACGTAGAGGACGCTGATCCCCTGAGC
>CAXSEK010000007.1:0-16473 GCA_964235625.1 uncultured Acetobacteraceae bacterium | reverse complement strand
TGCAGTCACTCCTGACCGGATGCGTCCAGGCCAGAGAGGCCCGCCCTATTGAGCCGCAAGAAGCCTATATCGTGCCGCGTGAGACCATCGCTCATCGCGAGGTCTGCCAAGATCTCGCCGATCACGCTGCAGAACTTGTAGCCGTGGCCGGAGCAGGGGGACGCGAGCACGACCTGCTGGTATCGCGGATGATGGTCCAGCACGAAATGCTCGTCCGGCGTGTTGGTGAACATGCAGGCGCGCAGCCCGAGCGTCGGCCCGGTCCCGTCCGGAAAATAGCGCTCGCCGAAACTGCGCAGCAGGTCTTCGTCGGCGGCGTCCACATCGCGCCGCATCTCATCGGCCGGCATGGTTTCGCCGCGGTGGTGGTAGCGGCCAAACTTGAATCCTGGGATTTCGTAGACGGGAAAGCCGTAATACCGGCCCTCTTCCACCTGAAGGTTGAACACCGGGAAGCGGGACGGAGTGAACAGCGCCGGCTGCAGCGGCTGCGTCCATGCCAAGACTTGGCGCTCGGCTATGGCCAGGCCGGCGAGCGGCTCAGCCAGATCGCCGATCCAGGCGCCCGCGGTGATCACCAGCCGCGCCGCGCGGTAGGTTGCCTTGTCGGTTCGCACGCTCACGCCCTCGCCCGACGGATGCGCCTCCCACCCCAGCACCTGTTCGCGCGCCTGGATCGTCGCACCTTCGGCAATGGCGGCGTTGACGTGGGCGACGATGGCGCGCTCGCTGGCAAGCAGGCCGCCGCGGGGCTGGTAGATGAACCGGGACTGCGGTGACATACGGTAAGCCGGGAAGCGCGCGTTGACCTCCGTGCCGGTCAGCACCTCGTGCGCGAGGTTGTGCAGCGTGGCGGACTGCATCGCGCCGTTGAACAGCGCGTCGTCCTCCGGCCCGCCATCGACCGACCCGGTCGTGACCAGGAGCGTCGTGTCGGTGACCCGCTCGATGTCGTGCCACAGCTCGTAGGCACGGTGCAGCAGCGGGACATAGGCGCTGTGCTCGTAATAGGGCATGCGGATGATCCGCGTCGTCCCGTGCGAGGACCCCATGGCGTGCGGGATGTCGAACCGCTCCAGGCCCAGCACCCGCTGGCCACGCTTGGCGAGTTGCCAGCACGTGGCACTGCCCATGCCGCCCACACCCACCACGATGACATCGAACAACCGCATTGCTGATCCTCCGACAGGTAGCTTCGGCCACGCCGGGCAGGCCAGGCTTGCGCCCATGCGACATCGAGCAAGCATTCAAGCGGCATGGATGTCGCCCTGATGCCGCGGGAATGTCGCCTGCGCGCAAGCGGTACGATACTTCAAGCGCGACACTTCGCGCGAACACGCGGCAGGAAGGGCGCCCATGCAACCCGCAATCGGCGATTACAAGGACGTTCCGGACTTCATCTACGGCATCACGCGGGAGATCTGGGAGGACCGCGGGATCGGCGGCAAGCTGCAGCGCTATTACGGCGCCAACTGCCTGGTTCGCGCAGCCACCGGGCTGGCCGCCGACAACAAGGACGTCACGGCGCAGACCCTGGCCACCTTGCACCAGTTTCCGGATCGCCAACTGGTGGGCGAGGACGTGATCTGGACGGCGTACGAGGACGGCTCGTTCCTGTCCTCCCACCGGCTGATCTCGGTCATGCGGCATACCGGGGACGGCAGCTATGGCCGTGCCACCAATCGCCTGCTCAAGACGCGGATCATCGCCGATTGCTGGGTTGTAGACCAAGTGGTGACAGAGGAGTGGCTGGTGCGTGACCAGGCCGCCTTTGCCCGCTGCCTGGGCCTGGAGCCACAGGCGTTGGCGCGGCAGATGATGGAGGACGACCTCCGCACCCGCGGCCGTGTGGCCTACTACCTGCCCGAACACGACCGGCCCGGCGTGTACAAGCCCGTGGTGCAGGAGGGGCGCGAGGTCGAGCTCTACGCCGAGGGCTACCGCCGGCTCTGGGGCGAGAAGGAGGCAGCCGCGATCAAGCAGCTGTATTTCCACGGTGCCACCATCGAGGGGCCCGGCGGCGCAAGCTACCACGGCCATTCAGACATCGACCGCTTCTACCTGGGTTACCTCGCCGCCTTCCCTGACGCGCGCTTCAGCGTGGAGAGCGCCACGATCAACCGCGACCCGGGCCAGCCGGTGCGCGTGGCGCTGCGCTGGTCGGTGCACGGCACGCATTCCGGGTTCGGCCAGTTCGGCACGCCTACCAACGCCCCGGTCTACATCATGGGCCTCAGCCACGCCTATATCGTGGACGGGCGCATCACCATGGAGTGGGTCACGATTGATGAGGTGGTACTCTGGAAGCAGATCATGGCCCACGCAGAAGGACACAGCACTCCAGCTTGACCGTTACAGATAGGGCCGCCGGTCCGCCGAGGCGGGCATGAGGTGAGGCTGGCCTGCAAGGCCGTTCTCGTCGCGCAGCGGGCCATAGGGCCACCACCGCCCCAGCATCTGTTGGAGCACCTTCGTGCCCTGGCGCTGCATCTCGACCGGCGAGGCGCCGAACGCGGTCCGGAAAGTGCGGCTGAAATGCGCCGCATCCGAGAATCCGCACTGTGCCGCCACGTCACTGATGCGGCTGGAGGCGTGCGACATCAGCCAGACGGCATAGGACAGGCGCATGTCCCGGCCGAAGGTCTGCAGACTGACACCGAGTTCCTTGCGGAACAGCCGCTCCAATTGCCGCTTGGACACTGCGATCTCCGCCGCAAGCTGGTTGGCCTGCGGTGGTGCGGACAGGCTTTGCTCCATCAGCAGCATGGCCCGGCGCACCCGGGGATCCCGCACTGCGAACGTGTTCGGCGGCTGCGGCTGGGCGGCGCCGGCGGCACGGGGCCCGTCGGACAGCAAGATATGCAGGCTTTTCTGCGCCGCCGAACCGCCCAGACGCTCTTGGATCAGCGCTGCCGCCAGGTCGATCGCGGCCAGGCCGCCGGCGCAGGTCACGATCCTGCCCTCCTTCACCCAGAGCCGGTCGGCGACGGGAGTGACGTCCGGAAATCGCTCGAGCAGGTCGGGGTAGTGATACCACGATACGCAGCACCGGGCGCCGTGGCGCAACAGCCCTCCCTCCACCAGCGCGAGACTGCCGGTGCAGATGCCGACGAGCTCCAGCCCGGCGCGATGGGCCTTGCGCAGGAAGGCCCGGGTTCGGACATCCAGCATCATGCCCCCTCTCGGTGGCAGTAAACCACCCGCGACGACCACCACGTCGAACTGCTCGGGCGCGCCGAAGACTTCCTGCGGGGCGATCTCCACCCCACAGGAGGAGCGTATTGGGTGCAGTTCGGGGGCCAGCACGGTCCAGGCGCAGGCATGCGGACGGGACCGGTCACCCTCATCCGCGGCCAGGCGCAGCATGTCCACGAAGCCTGAAAACGTCGTCAACGTGAAATTTGGCAGCGGAATGATGCCGACCGAGAGCCGCACGCCCGCCCGGCGCCGCGGCGCATCGCGATTGCTGCTGCTGAGCATTCGACCTTCCCGCGTTCCCGAGTCTTCGCCCATGGCGGTCCAAGCGTTGGTATGACGCCCATGTTCTAGCCAAACGTCGCAGGGATGCAATCCATGGGAAGCGCCTGGTCTGACAGTCGTCATCAACAGCTTCGTCATTCCGCCCACGCGACCACAGGGAGCAAGCCTTGAAACTCACCCGTCGATCGCTTCTGGGAGCAAGTGGCGCCGCCCTGGCGTTCCCGGCTGTTGCCCAAGGCGGCGCGCCCTACGGCCTGAAACCCGGCAAGCCGCTCGTCGGGGCCAAGCTCAACATCCTCGCAGTAGTCACGCCGCAATTCCAGGCGCTGCAGAAGCGGCAGGATGAGTTCACGAGCCTGACGGGGATAACCGCCACTTGGGATTTCGTGCCGTTCCAGGCGCTGCAGGACAAGATCACCTCGATCGGGGTCGGCTCGGACGACACGTATGACGTGGTCAACTACCTCGACGGCTGGGGGCCACCCAACGCGCACTGGTTCGTGCCGCTCGATCCCCTGCTGAAGCGGGACGGTCTCTCGATGGACCGCTACCCGGCGGGTTTCGTGAAGGCATCCTCGTTCAAAGGTGCCGTCACCGGGCTGCCGCTGCGCAGCCACGGCCAGTTGTTCTACTACCGCAAGGACATCCTTGACGCGCTCGGCCTGACAGCGCCACAGACATGGGACGATGTGGTTACCGCTGGTCGCGCGATCCGCGCCAAGCGTACCGATATCGAGCCGCTGGCACTGTCGTACCACAATGACGGCACGCGTCAGGCGCTGTTCCATTGGTGCGACTTCATCTGGTCCTCCGGAAACCAGATCCTGGACACGAAGATGCGTCCGGCCTGGACCACCGAGGGCGCGATCAAGGCCACGGAGTTCTATGTTGGGCTGTTGACCAAGGATAAGGTCGCCAACCCCGCCTCCATCTCGTTCGTGGAGCAGGATGCCCGCGTATCGTTCCAACAAGGCAAGTCGGCGATGATCCCGATCTGGGAATGGGCCTATTCGCCCATGGTGACGCCCGGCCAGTCCGTGCTGACCGCGGCGCAGGTGGGCTTCACCAAGTGGCCGACCTATGAGGGCCGCGCCGTGACCTGCGCCTCCACCCTGCCGTTCTCGCTGAACAGCTTCTCGCGCAAGCAGGACGCCGGGTGGGAGTTCCTGAAGTGGCTGTCCAACCCGGTGATGGACAAGGCCAACGCCATCCAGCGCGATGTGGGCGGCTTCAATATCATCAACAACGTGGTCAACGAAACGGCCAACTTCAACGACCCCGAGGTGAATGCCGCGAATGCCGGCGTGCCAATGGCCTGCCTGGAAAGCCTCAAGGAGGCGGATACGCTGCCGATGATTCCGGAGTGGCCCCAAGTGGGTGACCTGCTGGCCAACGCGATCGAGCAGGCGGCAGGGGGCGGCAACGTCCGGGCGCTGATGACCAAGGCCGCCGCGGACGCCGCAGACGTGTTGAAGCAAGCCGGCTACGACTGATGGACACGCTGGCAGACACGGTACCGGTAGCGCTGGCGGTCGCCGCTCCGCTGCGCCGCCGCTTGCGCCTGCCGGAGCTGCGGGACCGCCACGTCAAATACCTGCTCGTCCTACCGGCGATGCTGGTGGTAGCCGGCACGGCGCTGTGGCCGCTGGCTTACTCGTTGATCCTGTCGTTCCGCAGCTGGCGGCTGGCCCGCTCGCCAATGCCCGGGCCGTTCGTGGGGCTCGCCAACTACGACCAGGCGTTCGGCAATGCCGAGTTCTGGCTCTCAGTCGGCAATAGCGCGCTGTTCGTGCTGCTGTCCGTCACCTTCACCACGGTGTTGGCGCTTAGCCTCGCGCTGCTGCTGGTGAGCGGCGGGTTGCTGCGCCGCGCGGTGCAGACGCTGCTGATCCTGCCGTTCGCGATGAGCCCGGCGCTGGTCGGCATTTCCTGGCGCTTCCTGTTCAATCCCGAGTTCGGCCTGTTCGCAGCGCTGTTCGGCACGCTGATCCCGCCACTGGCCGGCATCAACTGGCTGTCGACGCCCTCGCTGGCCTTTGCCGCCATGGTGATGGCCGATGTCTGGGCTTGGACCCCGTTCATGACCCTGATCCTGATCGGCGGCCTCGCCTCCCTGCCGCAGGAGACGCTGGAGGCGGCACAGATGGACGGCTCGCCCGCCTGGCGCATCCTGTTCGGCATCATCATCCCACAGCTCCGCCCGGTGCTGACCGTGGTGGTGATCCTGAAGACCATCTTCGCCCTCAAGCAGTTCGATGTGATCTTCATGCTGACCCAGGGCGGGCCCGGCCACGCGACCCAGACGCTGGTGTATTACGCCTACCTCAACGGCTTCAAATACTACGACATGGGCTACGCCGCCGGAGTCTCGTGGCTGATGGTGGTCCCCATGCTGTGCCTGACCTTCCTTTACATCAAGTTCGTGTTCCGGAGGGCGGCATGACGCGCCGCGGACCTTGGCGCCGGGTGCAGGACGCGCTGGTGGTGCTGGCCGCCGTGCTGGTGCTGCTACCGATCGTCTGGATCGCGTTGGCGGCGTTCAAGAGCGGTGTGGACGTCTTCCAGCTCAAGCTGTTCTTCACGCCCACGCTGGAGAACTTCGTCACCATCTTCCAGCCGCCCTACCTGATCCACCAGAAGCTGCTGAACAGCGCCATCGTCTCGGTGTGCGTGGTCGCGATATCCATCCCGCTGGCGACCTGCGCCGCCTACGCCTTCTCGCGCTTCCGCATGGTGGGGGAGCGGGCGATGCTGGTGACCATCCTCGCCACGCAATTCGTGCCCGCCGTGGTGATCGTGCTGCCGTTCTTCCTGATGTTCCGCTCGCTCGGCATGTTGGACACCCGCCCGGCGCTGATCCTGGTGGACACCGCTATCGTCATGCCGTTCGCGGTGTGGATGATCAAAGGCTTCGTCGACGGCATCCCGCTCGAGACGGAGGAAGCGGCGCTGGTTGATGGCTCCACCCGGCTGCAGGTGCTGCGCCGGGTCGTGCTGCCGATGGCGGCCCCCGGGATCGTCACCGCCGCGATCTTCGCCTTTATCATTTCCTGGAATGAGTTCCTGTTCGCGCTGATCCTGACCCGGCGGGATGCGGTGACGCTGCCGGTCGGCCTGCAGCTGTTCAATGGGCAGGAAGGGATGCAGTGGAACCTGCTCTCCGCCGCCGGGCTGCTGATCATGGCGCCGATGATCGTGCTGGCATTGCTGGTGCAGAAGCATTTCGTCCAGGGCATGACGATGGGGGCGGTGCGCTGATGGCACAGGTCGTGCTCAAGGACGTCGAGAAGCGCTGGGGCCATTTCGCCGCCGTCGCCCGTCAGTCGCTGACGGTAGCGGATGGCGAGTTCCTGGTGCTGCTCGGCCCGTCCGGCTGCGGCAAGACCACCACGATGCGCATGGTGGCGGGGCTGGAGGAGCCGAGCGCCGGCGAGATCTGGATCGGCGAGCGCTGCGTCAACGACGTGATGCCCAAGGATCGGGACATCGCCATGGTGTTCCAGAATTATGGCCTGTATCCGCATCTGACCGTGGGGGAGAACATCGCCTACCCGCTGCGCGTCCGCGGCGTAGGCCGCGCCGACCGCGAGGCACGTGTGGCCGAAGCGGCGCGCAAGGTGGAGCTGGGCGCGCTGCTGCACCGCCGCCCGCGGGAGCTGTCGGGCGGGCAGCGGCAACGCGTGGCGCTGGCCCGTGCCATCGTCCGCACGCCGGCCGTGTTCTTGATGGACGAGCCGCTGTCCAACCTGGATGCCAAGTTACGCGTGACGATGCGGGCCGAGATCAAGCATCTGCAGCACGAGCTGGGCATCACCACGATCTACGTCACCCACGACCAGATCGAGGCGATGACGCTGGCGCACCGGGTTGCGGTGATGAGGAACGGCGTGGTGCAACAGATCGCGCCGCCAGCCGAAGTGTACGATAACCCTGCCAATCTGTTCGTCGCCGGGTTCATCGGTTCACCGCCGATGAACCTGATCCCGGGCGGCTTGGTGGCAGGAGATTTCGTGGCACCCGGCGTGCGCCTGAACGGCGCCGGTGAGGGCACGCGGGATGGGGTGGTGCTTGGCGTGCGGCCCGAATGCATGGCCATCACGCAACCCGGCGAAGGCAATATCACCGGCACCATATTCACCACCGAACTCACCGGTGAGGCCGTGCTGGTCACGGCGCAAGTGGGCGGGACGAGGGTGATCGCCCGCACGGAGCGCGGGTTCGACGCCCCTTACGGCGCCAATGTCGGGCTGAAGGCAGACCGGCGCCGCCTGCACCTGTTCGATGCCGAGAGTGGCCTACGCCTGCAGCCGCTCACGCAGCCGATGCCGGAACTCGTACCCGGCGAATGACGGAGAACGATATGACCGATACGACACTGACCGAGACCGCTGCCCGAGAGCGCCTGGTCAAGCGGTCCGACATGGTGGCCTGCAAGGTCGCCTTCATCGATTGCAAGATGCCTGGCTCCACTGACAAGGAGAACTACTCGCTGATCGGCGCCGGGGTAACCCAGTCGGCGGACCAGGTGGTGAACCTGATGGAGCCGCACGGCTTCAGCCTGGGCGTGGCGGCCATGCCGCCGAGCACGGTCAACAACCTGCACGTCCATTACACTGCCGAAGTGTTCATGATCTACAAGGGCGAGTGGACCTTCCGCTGGGGGCCGGACGGCAAGGACGGCGAGATCACCGGCCGCGCCGGCGACGTGGTGAGCGTGCCGACCTGGATCTTCCGCGGCTTTACCAACACGGGCAACGAGGACGGCTGGATCTTCTCCGCCCTGGGCGGCGACGACACCGGCGGGATCATCTGGCACCCCTCTATCCTGGAGACAGCGGCGCGATACGGCCTGTATCTGACCAACGACAACATGCTGGTGGATACCGGGACCGGTGCACCGCAGCCAGAGCCGGAGCGGCTGCTGCAACCGGTAGACCGCGCCACGATCGAGGGCCTGCGCCGCTACACCCCGGCCGAGATGCGCCGGCGTGTGGTCACCAATGCTGACCGGCAATGGTCGGACCACGCTTTGTTGGATAGCTGCCTGCCCGGCCATGCCAGCGATCTGGCGCCGGTGCTGGGCCACGGCATGACCGAGGACCGCGACCACGAGACGCCGATCAGCAACCCGCACGGCTTCTCCGTCGAGTTCCTGCGCATCCAGCCCGGCAACACGGTGGGGCCGTTCAAGCTGGTGGAGAAACAGGTGCTGATCGGTTTCCAGGGCGCCTTCGACGTAACCGTCAACGAACCCGGCAAGGAGGTGACGATGCGCGTGGCGGCACAGGACCTGTTCTCCGTGCAGCAGGGCGTATGGCGCAGCATCACCGCCGTCGGCGACGTCCCGGCCGAGATCGCGGTGATGGTCGCGGGTGATGGGCGCAAGCACATCACCTGGGCGCCGGAGCTCGTGGCGCAGGCGCGGGTGGCCGGGGTCGGCATGGACCATAACGACTACGCCGCGCTCGCCCGCCTGTTGCCACCGCTGCCCGCCATGGCTGCAGAGTAACGCAGCCGGCGAGTCAGTCGGCGTGGTCAGTCGAGTATTGCCACCATGCCGTCGCGTTGCGGGTCGGCACCGCCATCCAGCTTGCCGTCGAACAACGCGATGCCATGGACCCCGGAGAACGCATAACTGAGCGCGGACCGTTTGACCGTGTAGCCCATTGCCTCCACGGCACGCTGCACGCTACCGGGAATGCGGTTGCTGATGTCGATCACGTCGCTGGTCGCCACGAAGCGGGGGGCGCTGATTGCCTCCTGCATGCCCATCCCCCAATCCAACACGTTCAGGATCACTTGCAGCACGCCGAGCGTGATCCAAGTTCCGCCGGGAGCACCCAGCGTCATCACTGGCTGGCCATCCTTGCTGACGATGGACGGGCACATCGACGCGAAGCGCCGCTTGCCCGGCGCGATCGATCCGGCCCGCCCGGGCCGCGGATCGAACACGCTCATGCAGCCATTCAAGATGAAGCCGGTACCGTCCGGGATGACGCCGGAGGGAATGCCGAGCGAGTGGGTGAGCGAGACGACGAGCCCGTCCGCATCGACGCAGGAGACATGCGTGGTCTCCTTCGGATCACCCTTGGGCGCTTTCAGCCGCGGCACGGACGTCTTCTCGCCCCGCCGGATCGCGGCAGCGCAGGATCGTGCGTAATCGTCCGACAGCAGCCGGTCGAGCGGCGGTGCCACGAAGCGTGGGTCGCTGATGTGGGCGTCTTTATCGCGCGTCGCGATCTTCATCGCCTCGGCTACGACACGGATATACTCGGGAGTGTTGTGGCCCAGCGCCACGAGGTCGAACTGCTCGAGGATGCGCAGCATCTCCGCCACCATTACGCCGCCGCCGGGCGGCTGGTTAGTCGCCAGCTCGTAGCCGCGATAGCCGACGCGGATCGGCTCCTGCACCTCTGGCTCGAAGCTCGCGAGGTCGTCCTCGGTCAGCAAGCCGCCGTGCCGCGCCATGTCCTCCGCGATGCGGCGGCCGAGCGGGCCGCGGTAGAAGCTGTCGGGCCCGTCCTGCGCCAGGCTGCGCAGCGTGGCCGCAAGGTCGGGGTTGCGGATCGTCTCGCCGATACGCTTGTAGCTGCCGTCTGGGTGCAGGTAGATGCGGCGTCCGTCCGCGGTCACCCCTAGTTTCTCGCCATAGTTCATGCGGCCGTAACGGCGCTCGTCCTGGGTGAAGACGGTGTAGTTGTGCGGGCGCACGATCCAGCCCGCCTCTGCCAATTCGACCGCCGGGCCGAATAGGCCGGCCCAAGGCAGGCGGCCGAGTTGGGCATGCGCCTGCGCCAGCACGGCCACGATGCCGGGCACGGTGACAGACTGGTGGCCGCATTCGTTGACGAAGTCCTGCACGATGAAACCGAAGCCATCCGTCGTCTCGCCGACGATGCGGTCGGCCCACATCGTCTCCGTGCAGGCGGCGGGGCAGCCGCCCTGGCCGTCCAGCAGCAGCGTTTTCCCTGTCCGCGAATCGTAGGCGTGCAGCACGCCGTAGCCGCCCAGGCCCGACATCAGCGGATCGACCACGCCCTGCACCAGGGCGGCGGCCACTGCGGCATCGATGGCATTGCCGCCAGCCCGCAAGGTGACGAGCCCGGCATCGGCCGCCTCTGGCTGCGCCGCTGCGACCATCGCCCGGGCGGGCGGCAGCCGGCATGTCGGTCGTGGAATGCTCAGTGCTCTCATCTCGTGTTCTCCGGCTTATAGGCTAGCACGTTTGGCTATGGATTTACGTCAGAGCCTTGCCTAGTTTGCGCGGACTTAGCGGATGGGGTGCG
The DNA here is from genome assembly GCA_964235625.1 of uncultured Acetobacteraceae bacterium. Lineage (GTDB taxonomy): Bacteria > Pseudomonadota > Alphaproteobacteria > Acetobacterales > Acetobacteraceae > LMUY01. The sequence continues at coordinate 5,707 of CAXSEK010000007.1, read as the reverse complement.
ATGCTTTGCTGACGGCGTTTCCATTCAGCGAACGATACGACCGGGTGCGCCAGGCCGCTGACCCACGGGCGGTGGCGTTGTTCGAGGACGCGCTGGTGTGGGACATGACGCTGCCTTGGGGCGCGCCATGGGCCAATTACGACACCGTCTTGGGCCGCTTCGCCAGCGCCGGAATGGGCGTCGTGACCCTCACCGTGCAGAACCTGCCCGGCGCCGACATCCGCACCGCGGTCAGCTACGTCGCGAAGGTCCGCGCCGACATCGCCAAGCGTGCCGGCCTCATGCGCGTCTGCACCAGCGCCGCCGCGATCCGCCAGGCCCGGGCCGACGGCGTGCTGGCCCTGGTGCTGCAACACCAGGACGGCACCCCGCTGGGCGGCATGGTCGAGATGGTGGAGGTCTATCACGCGCTGGCGTGCGTTGCATGCTGCCGGTCTATAACGGCAAGAATGCGCTGGGCGACGGCTGTGCCGAACGCACCGACGAGGGCCTGACCCGACTGGGCCAGGCTGCGGTGCGGGAGATGCTGCGGCTCGGCATCATCGTGGACGCCACGCATGTCGGCGTCCGGTCCAGCCTGGACATGGCCGAGCTGTGCGCTGCCGCGGGCAAGCCGATGATGATCACCCACAGCAACATGCATGCAGTCTATCCGCACTACCGCAACGTCACCGACGAGCAGGTGCGCGCCGCCGCGGCCACCGGCGGCGTGATCGGCATCAACGGCCTGGGCGAGTTCCTGCCCGACGACGATGCCCGCACGGATGCCATGTTCCGGCACCTGGACCACCTCGTCACCCTGGCCGGCCCCCGGCATGCGGGTTTCGGGCTCGATTTCCTGGCTGACGCGCCCCGCTTCTGGGCCAGCGTGCGGGCGGAGGCGTTCCGCTGGCCGCCGCTGCCATTCGGCAAGGAACGCGTGGAAACCGCGTTCGCCGGGCCGGAGCAGGCGCTGGAGCTGTGCGACATCATGGTGCGCCACGGTTGGGACGATGAGGCGGTGCGTGGCGTGCTGGGAGAGAACTTCCTGCGCGCGGCTGGGGAGAGTTGGGGCGGATGAGTGGCACGGAGGCTTCCGGCGCGCTGATGCGCGACGCGCTGGTCTGGGACAACACGCTCCCCTGGGGCCCGAGCTACGCCGATGGCGACACGCTCGGGCGTTTCCATGCCGCCGGGGTGGACGTCATCAGCCTGTCGGTCATGGGGCCGGAGGCGATGCTGGACGGCACGGTGCGCCAGATCGCCCGCGTGCGTGCCGCCATCCGCGCCCAGCCGGACCACATGGTATTGTGCGGCACGGCGGACGACATCCTGACGGCCAAGCGCGCCGGCAAGCTCGGCCTGGTGTTCAACCTCCAGGAAACCGACATGCTGGAGGGCAAGCTGGAGATGGTGCAGGCCTATTACGACCTGGGCGTGCGCCACATGCTGCTGGCCTACAACGCTCGCAACCACGTCGGCGACGGCTGCGCCGAGCGCAGCGATGGCGGCCTATCCCGCTGGGGGATGGAGGTAATGGCGGAAATGAACCGGGTGGGCATGCTGGTGGACGGCACCCACACCGGCTACCGCACCACGATGGATGCGATGGCGGCCTGCACGGCGCCGTTCATCTTCTCCCACTGCAACGCCCATGCGGTCTACGGCCACTACCGGAACATCCGGAACGACCAGATCCGCGCCTGCGCCGCAACCGGCGGCGTGGTGGGACTGAACGGCCTGGGCGAGTTCCTGGACGACGACGCGGCGTCCTCGACTGCCATGTTCCGCCACCTGGACCACATGGTGCAACTGGTGGGGGCGGAGCATGTCGGCTTAGGCATGGACTACGTGCGCGACACGGCGCGGTTCTGGGGTTGGGTGCGGGACAACGCGCATATGTGGCCGCCGGGGCCCGGTAGCCGCACCGGCTCCGCCTTCGCGCAGCCGGAGCAGATCCTGGAGCTGACGTCCATGATGCTGCAGGCCGGCTATGGCGAGGCGGCAGTGCGCGGCATCTTGGGCGGCAACTGGCTGCGCGTGGCCCGGCAGGTGTGGCGGTGAGGCGCCTGTTGCTGGCGGCCGCACTGCTGGCGCCGCTCGCCGTCCGCGCGCAGGACGGCGACCACCTCACTGTCGGTGTGCGCGCGCCCATCGTGACGCTGGACCCGGCGCTGTCCGGGCTGGGGCCGATGCACGGCTACTACGCCGATATCTATGACAGCCTGCTCGGGCTGGACGCGCAATCCCATCTGATCCCCGGTATCGCGCTCAGCTGGCGCCTGGTGGACGACCTGACCTGGGAGTTCAAGCTGCGGCCCGGCGTGAAGTGCCATGACGGCAGCACCCTGGACGGCGCCTCGGTGAAGTCCAGCCTGGACCGCCTGCCGACCGTGCCGAACAGCGACAACCTGACGGCGGGCAAGCTGCGGCTGGTGACCAGGCTGGAGATCGTCGATCCGTTGACGGTGCGGATGATCACCGCCAAGCCGTACCCGGCTCTGCTGGCGGCCTTGCCGGACTTCCACCTGGTCTGCGCCAGCGTGCCCGCCACCGCCACCACGGCGGAGTTCGACTCCGGCAAGGACGCCATCGGCTCCGGCCCGTACCGCAGCGTGAAGTGGCAGCGTGGCCAGGGGTGGGAACTGGAACGGTTCGACGGTTACTGGGGCTCGAAGCCGGCCTATGCCCACGTGACGCTTCGCGAGATCCCGAACGACGCGGCGCGCCTGGCGTCGCTGCAGGCCGGGGACGTGCAGTTGGCCGACTACATCCCCCCGCTCGACGTCAAGCGCCTGTCCGGCCTGCCGGCGCTGGGCGTGTTCCAGACCGAGTCGAACCGCACGGTCTTCCTGGGCTTCGACACCCTGAAGGGCCAGACCCCGTTCGCCACCGATAAGTCCGGCACGGTGCTGCCGCACAACCCGTTTCAGGACGAACGCGTGCGCCGCGCCTTCGCCCTCGCGATCTCGACCGATGTGGTCGTGAAGCGTGTAATGAACGGCCTGGCGGTGCCAGCGACCCAGGGCGTTCCGAGCCATATCGCTGGCTACGACCCCGGCGTGCCCGCGACACCCTACCAGCCGGAGCAGGCCAAGACGCTGCTGGCGGAGGCCGGCTATCCAGCCGGCTTCAACGTCACCCTGCACTGCCCGAACGACCGCTACGTGAACGACGCCGCGACATGCCAGACGGTCGGCATCCTGCTGTCCCGCATCGGCGTCACCGTCGCGATCGACGCCCAACCCTCCAACGTGTACTTCCCCCGGCTGCAGCACCGCGACTACTCGTTCTACCTGCTCGCCTGGGGCAGCAACGGTGGGGATGCCACGTCCTTCCTGCGCGACGTGATGGAGACGCGGGACACCGCCCGCGGCGTCGGCTCCTGGAACATGGGGTTGTCCATGCCGGATGTGGACACGGCGATCGACGCGGCCACGCTGACGATGGACGAGACGGTACGGAACAAGGAGATGGCCGCAATCATGGGCCTGCTAATCCAGCGCCAGGCCTACATCCCGCTCGACACGCTGCTGGTGATCGCCTCCGCTCGCAAGCCGGTGACCTACCAGCCGCAGGCGGCCGAGGAGCTGATCCTGGCGGCAGTCGGGCGTCAGTAGCCAGCCATGGGCAGCTTGTTGCTGCGGCGGCTCGGCCAGGGATTGCTGGTCGTGGTGGCGTTGTCGCTGATCGCCTTCGTCGGGCTCTACGCGGTGGGCGACCCGGCGGCGATCCTGCTGGACCCGCAATCCACACCGGACGACATCGCCCGCTTCCGCGCCGCCATGGGGTTGGATCAACCGCTGTGGCGGCAATACGGGCTGTTCCTTGTCCATCTGCTGCAAGGCAACTGGGGCACGTCCTTCGTCTATCACCAGAACGCCATGGACGTGATCATGGAGCGGTTGCCCGCGACGCTGGAGCTGGCCATCACCGGGATGCTGCTGGCCGTGCTGGTGGGGGTGCCGCTGGGGGTGCTGGCGGGGGCCACGGCACCGTCGCGGCTGGACCGCTGGCTGATGACGGGGTCGATCTTCGGCTTCAGCCTGCCGACCTTCTGGATCGGGTTGGTGCTGATCGTGCTGTTCGCGGTCGACCTCGGTTGGCTGCCTGCCTCCGGACGGGGCGCCACGGTGGGGGTGCTGGGGGTGCAGCTCTCCGTGTTCACCCTGGACGGGCTACGGCACATCCTTTTGCCGGCGTTGAACCTGTCGCTGTTCCCGATGGCTCTGATCCTGCGCCTGGCCCGGTCCGGCGTGCGAGAGGCGATGGGGCAGGATTTCGTGCGCTACGCCCGCGCCAAGGGCCTGGCGCCACGCCGCATCCTGTTCGTCCACGTGCTGAAGCGGGTGTCGATCCCCATCGTGACGGTCTCCGGACTGCAGCTCGGCAACCTGATCGCCTTCTCCGTGGTAACGGAAAGCGTGTTTGCCTGGCCCGGTACCGGCAAGCTCATCATCGACAGCATCAACCAGCTCGACCGTCCCGTGGTGGTCGGCTACCTGATGATCATCGCGCTGCTGTTCGTGGCCATCAACCTGCTGGTGGACCTCTGCTATGCCGCGCTCGACCCGCGCGCCCGCCTGCACCCCGCGTGAGCGACGCCACGCTTCCCGCGCGCCGTGGCGTCTTTGGTTTCGTCCGCCGCTACAGCCGCGCCCGCCTGGCCCTCGGCGCCGTCGTGGTGTTCGCCGCAATCGTTGCCGGGGCGATGCTGGCGCCCCTGGTGGCACCGCAGGACCCGTACGACCTGGCGTCGCTCAACCTGCTGGACGGCCAGCTGCCACCGCTGACGCGCGGGGCGGATGGCTTCCTCTACCTACTCGGCACCGATGACCAGGGACGCGACATGCTGTCCGCGATCCTCTACGGGCTGCGCACCAGCCTGCTGGTCGGGTTCGCCGCCACCGGGTTCGCCGCCGTGACCGGCACGGTGCTGGGGCTGGTCGCCGCGTGGCAAGGGGGCCGGATCAACGGCGCCATCATGCGGCTGGTGGACTTACAACTCAGCATTCCGTCGATCCTGGTGGCGCTGACGCTGCTCGCCGTGCTCGGGCGCGGGGTGGACAAGATCATCCTGGCGCTGGCGCTGGTGCAGTGGGCCTATTTCGCCCGCATCGCCCGCAGCAGCGCGCTGGTGGAACGCCAGCGGGACTACGTGGCCGCGGCGCAGTGCCTCGGCATCCCTGCCCGGCGCATCCTGTTCGGCCACGTGCTGCCCAACGCGCTGCCGCCGCTCACCGTGGTCGCGGCGGTGGAGGTGGCCAACGCCATCGGGCTGGAGGCGACCCTGTCGTTCCTCGGCGTCGGCCTGCCGGTCACTCGGCCCTCTCTCGGACTGCTGATCGCCAACGGCTTCCAGTTCCTGCTGAACGGCGACTATTGGATCAGCATCTTCCCCGGCGTCGCCCTGCTCGTGCTGGTGTTCGCCATCAACCTCGTCGGTGACCGCCTGCGCGAGATCCTGGACCCGCGCGGCAACCGGTGAGCGTGCTCGATGTCGAGGGCCTGACCGTGCTGTTTCCCACGGCCGCCGGGGAGCGGCCCGCCGTAGACGCCGTGTCCTTCACGCTGCGGCGCGGGCAGACGCTCGGCCTGGTGGGGGAGAGCGGCTCCGGCAAGACCATGACGGGTTACGCCATCCTCCGCCTGGTGCCGCCGCCGGGCCGCATCAGCGCCGGGCGGGTGCGGCTGAACGGACAGGATGTGGGCAGCCTGACGGAGCGCG
>CAXSEK010000006.1:0-16657 GCA_964235625.1 uncultured Acetobacteraceae bacterium | reverse complement strand
CGCGAGTTGCCGCCAGTTCATCGGGGCACTGTCCGAGGGATATGACACCCCGGTCGGCGACCGGGGTGTCAAGCTTTCGGGCGGCCAGCGGCAACGGCTGGCGATCGCCCGCGCCTTCCTGCGCAACGCCCCGATCCTGCTGCTGGACGAAGCCACCAGCGCGCTGGACAGCGAGTCGGAAGCGGCGGTGCAGCGCGCGCTGAACCGGTTGATGCAGGGGCGCACCGTGGTCGCGGTGGCACACCGGCTGTCCACGCTGAAGGATTTCGACCGCATCGTGGTCATGCAGTCCGGGCGCATCCTGCAGGATGGCACGCCGGCGCAACTGGAGCGCAGCAACGGGCCGTTTCGGGACCTCCTGCTGCGGCAGCAGACCGGTGTGGCGACGCTGGAAGCCGCAGCGGCGGCCTAGCACCCTCGTAGGGTGGGATGCGCTTTCGCATCCCGCCGGAACACGCACGACCCTGGCGTCCAGGGTCAATCGCCGCGCGTTTGGCCTAAACCCGCCGCCAGCCCCATCCGCACCGCTTCGGCGAGGTTCTTGGCACCCAGCCGCGTCATCAGCGAAGCCCGGTGCACCTCCACGGTGCGATGGCTGATGCCCATGTCGCGGGCGATCTCCTTGTTGGACTGGCCTGCCACCAGGGCCGCCAGCACCGCCCGCTCCCGCGGGGTAAGGGAAGGCAGGTCGCGCGGCCGCATGATCCCTGCGGCGACCGCTTCGGCCACCGCGTCCAGCAGGCTGTCCGGCGGATACGGCTTCTCCAGGAAGTTCACCACGCCCAGCCGCATCGCCGCCACCGCGAGCGGCACGTCCCCGTGCCCGGTCACGATGATGACGGGGAAACCGGCGGCGCGCGCCGACAGCGCCCGTTGCACGTCCAGGCCCGTCATCATGCCGTCCCCCATCCGCACGTCCACCACGGCGCAAGCCGGCGGCTCGCCTGCATCCAGTTCGGCCATCATCGCCTCCCCCGAGGCGAAGGCGGCGACGCGGTAGCCGGCGCCGTCCAGCAGCATCGCCAGCGAGCGCCGCACGGCGTCATCGTCGTCGGTCACGTAGATCAACGGCCGATCGGCTGAGTCCATCCTAAGCGGCCTCACGCCCATCTGCCTGCTTGGCGGCGGAAGCGAGCGTCGGAGGGCGGGGTGGCAGCGTGAACATGAACGCGGCACCGCCGGTCGCATGGTTGGCCGCCGTGATCCATCCGCCATGCGCCGAGACGATGGTGCGGCAGATCGCCAGGCCGACACCAAGACCGCCCTCCTTGGAGCTGCCGCCGAACACGTCGAACAGGCGCTCCGCGGCCTGGGGATCGATGCCGGCGCCGCTATCCATCACGCTGACCATGGCCGACCCGTCCGGCGCCGGTTCCAGCACGACCCACACCTCCCCGCCCCCGGCCACCGCCTCGGCCGCGTTGCGCACCAGGTTGGAGACGACCTGCTGGATGGAGACGGGGTCGGCCAGGGCGTCGAGCGCCTCGTCCAGATGCAGGCTCAGGCGTGCGTCATTATGGCTGCTATGGCGCCACGCGGCCTCCGCGGCTTCGCGCACCAACGGTGCCAACTGGACGTGCTGCATGGCCGTCTGCCCGATGAAGCCGCGCAGGCGTTTGACGATCTCGCCGGTGCGCAACACCTGGGCCGACGCCTCGGCCATCGCGTCCGCGACCGGCTTGGTGTCGGACGCGGCGGCACCCGGTGCAGTGAGCCGGCGCATGGCGACGGCCAGGAAGTTGGCCGCGGCCGAGAGCGGTTGGTGCAGTTCATGGGCCAGCCCCGCCCCCATCGCTGCCACGGCGCTCAGGCGCCCAGCGCGCGCCAAGTCCGACTGCAACCGCTGCAGCCGGCCATCGGCGGCCACCCGCTCCGTCACGTCCCGCGCGATGGAGATCGTGCCGATGGCCGCCCCGTGCGGGTTGCGCAAGGCCGAATGGCTCACCTCGAACACCCGGCCGTCGACGGATGCGACCCGGCCCGGAGCGGCGCTGGCCAGGGCTCCTGCTCCGGCCAAGCCCGTGCTGTCGACCGTGTGGTCCACGGCGTCCGCACCGCTGCGGAACCCGAACAGCGCCGCACTGGCCTGGTTGGCCAAGACCAACCGGTTGGCGTTGTCCCGCGCGAAGATCAGATCGCCCGACCCGTCGATCACCGCCTGCAGCAGGTCGTGCCCGCGCTGCACGTCGCACAGCAGCGCCTGTTCGGTCAGCCGCCGGGCGGCGATGTCCCGGCCGGCGGTGCACAGGGCGTCCTGCACGAAAGCGAGGTCCCGCACCGGCAGTTTCTGCGGGGACACGGCTTGCCCTTCGCCGAGGGCCCGGGCCGTACGCTCGAGGCTGCTGACGCTGCCGTTGATCCGGCGCGCGACCAGCAGCGAGCTGACTAGGCCGCCCAGGATCAACGGCACCGCCGCCGCCGCGAGCCAATACAGCGCCGTCCGAGTCGGCTGGGCCAGCAGCGTGTCGGCGGCCCCGACCACCACGGTCCATCCACTCGGCAGCCGGGTGTGGACGCCGCTCAGCGGCTTGCCGTCGAGGTCGAAGCCCTGCCACGGACCGGAGGACTCATCCTGCTTCCCGAACGTATCCCTCGCGGTGCCGCGGCCGACATAGTCGTTCGAACGCGGGTAGCGGGCCACGACTATCCCGTTGCGGCCCAATACCGAGATAAACCAGCGCGGCGGCAGTCCCGCCACGTTCAGCCAACTGGCCACGGTATCGGCGGTGAAAGCGATCTCCAGCGCGTAGTCGCCCTCGGCCGCGCTGCCGTTGCCCAACCAGGCCGGCACGACCAGGCGGGTCAGGAACGGATGGGTCATCCCGCTGGTGTAGACGTCGGAGACGAATGCGCGGTTGGCGGCCAGGGCGGGACGCGCCTGCCGGTCCTCCGGCGGCAGGGTCGGCGGTACGGCACCGCGCGGGACCCGCGTCGCCACGACCTGGTTGCCCGCCGGGTCACGCAAGACGACGTCCACCTGGCGGGATACGGCCAGCTCGTCAGCGTCCTGCCGGAAGGCCGTCAGGTCCCGCGCGGCCAGGCTCGGCGACGCGGCAAGCAGCCGGGCCGTGGCCGTCATCGCGTCCAGCCCCTGATCCAGGCCGTTGGCAGTGGCGGCCAGCAGCAGGCGCATTTCCATCTCTACTTCGGCATTGCGGGCCCGGATCGCGTCATGCGCCTCCACGCTGGCCAGCACCAGCAGCGGCAGCATCACCGCGCCGGTCAGTGCGAGCAGGTACCAGCGCAGGCTGATGACGACCGCGCGGCGGCCCGGCCGCGCGGGCGCGTCCGAACCTAACTTTAGGCTTCTCGATGCAGCACTCATCCGTGCACTCCCGCGCACCCTTCTACACGGTTTACGTAGTCGTACGGAGTACGCCACGCCGGGTGGTTTTGGTAGAGGACAGCCTGGGGTTGCATGCCGGGAGCAGCGGGATGATTGGGGCGTTTTCGGTGGAGGCCGCGTCCGGGCTATGGTTGGACGGTACGCCACGGGGCACCCCAGCCGGGCGTGCGGCAGAACTCGAGTGCATGGTGCGCGTGTTCTTCGAGATCGCGTCAGCGATCGGGCTGAGCCTCCACGAGGAACGCACCCTGCTGGATATCGAGCGGCACGACATGCTGCGGTTGCGGATGGCCCCTGCCAAGGCGTTCAAACTCGGCGGCAGCAAGCTGGAACGCCGGGTAGCCTACGCGATCCCGATCCTGCAGCGGATGATCGCGTCCATGTCGTGCTGAACGCGGTTGACCTCACGGTCGTATGGTAGGCTGCCCTCGTGGCCTAATACCGCTTGTAGGCCAGGAACTTGCCGCTCATCGTCAGCTTCACCCGGTCGCCCTTCTGGTCGGGCTGCCGCTCCATCGTCATGTCGAAGTCGATCGCGGACATGATGCCGTCGCCGAACTCCTCGTGGATCATCTCCTTCCACGTCGTGCCATACACGCTGACCAGCTCGTAGAAGCGGTAGATCAGCGGGTCCGTCGGCACGGCCGTCGGCAGCGAGCCGCGATACGGCGCCTCCGCCAGCAGGGCAGTCTCGGCCGGGGTGAGGTCGAACAGTACCGCCGTCTTCTCGGCCGTCTCGGGCGTCATGGACATCTGGCCCAGGCAGGCGGCGCAGACCCAGACCGGCGCGTGGCCCAGCTTCTCGGCGACTTGCGGCCAGGTCCATCCCTTGGCCTTCTTGGCGGCCACGATCTTCTGGCCCAGGGCAGTCTTTGCTTCGTTCATCAGGGGTTCTCCAAGGGTTCAGGCGACAAGTTCGGCCGGGCGGACTTCCGGGACAGTGCGGCCGGTCCAGCCGTCCGGACGCGAGCCCGCCAGGATGCGCGAGCGGGTGACCAGGAAGTCCACGATGTGGTTGCGCAGCTCGTAGTAGCCCGGCGTGTGATGGATCTCGGTGCGGATGCGGGGGCGCGGCAGGGTGTTGACCACCACCTCCGCCACCCGCGCATCCGGGCCGTTGGTCATCAGCAGGATGCGGTCGGCGAGCAGGATTGCCTCGTCCACGTCGTGCGTGATCATGAACGCGGTCTGCCCGGCGTCGCTCACCAGGCGCAGCACCTCGTCCTGCAGCGTCCCGCGGGTCAGCGCGTCGAGGGCGGAGAACGGCTCGTCCATCAGCAGCAACTGCGGCTCGATGGCCAGCGCCCGGGCGATGCCGACGCGCTGCTTCATGCCGCCCGAGAGTTCGGATGGCTTGCGCCCCGCCGCCTCCGCCAGGCCCACCAGGTTCAACACCTGGGCCGCATGGTCCTCCACCTTCGCGCGCGGCCATGTGCGATGGCGGCAGCGGACGGCGAAGGCGACATTGCCCAGCGCCGTAAGCCATGGCAGCAGCGCGTGGGACTGGAAGATCACCGCGCGGTCCAGCGTCGGGCCGGACACTTCCCGCCCATCCATCACGATGCTGCCCGCCTCCGATGCCTCGAGCCCGGCCAGGATATTCAGGATCGTCGTCTTGCCGCAACCGGAATGGCCGATCAGCGCCACGAACTCCCCCCGGTCGACCCCGAACCACACGTCACGGAACACGGGGCGCTTGCCGTAGCTGCGCGCGATGCCTTCGATGGAGAGCCAAGGCCTCATGACCTTCTCCCCCTTCTCTTGTGGCAGGAGGCGGGGGGAGGGATGCCGCGCGCACACAAGAGCGGTTGAGTGGCTACCTTTCCCTCAAGGGGAGAGGGAAAGAAGACGCTCACTCCCGCCACGCGAACGCCTGGGCCAGGCGGCCGAGCCCTTTGTCCAGAATCATCCCGACCAGGCCGATCAGCAGGATCGCGACCACGATGTCGGCGATCGAGAGATTGTTCCACTGGTTCCACACAAAGTAGCCGATGCCCGTGCCGCCAACCAGCATCTCGGCGGCGATGATCACCAGCCAGGCGATGCCGATGGAGATGCGCATCCCCGTCATGATCGTGGGGGCCGCCGCAGGCAGGATCACGTGGAAGGCCGTCCGCCACGCCCCCGCCTCCAGCGTGCGTGCCACGTTCAGCCATTCCCGCCGTACCGCACCCACGCCATAGGCGGTGTTCAGCAGCATCGGCCAGATCGCGCAGATGAAGATCACGAAGATGGCCGAGATGGAGCTGTCCTTGATTGTGTACAGCGCAAGCGGCATCCAGGCGAGCGGGCTGACGGGCCGCAGCACCTGGATGATCGGGTCCAGCGCGCCGTTCAGCACCGGGCTCATCCCGATCAGGAAACCGAGCGGCACCGCCACGATCACCGCCAGCCCGAAGCCCAGCGCCACCCGCAGCAGGGACCAGCCGAGCTGGATCCCGATCCCCTGGTCGTTGGTGCCGCGGATGTAGAACGGGTCCTTCAGCAGCACCCAGGCGCGCTCCGCGACGTCGGTTGGGCGCGGCATTGGGGATTTCTGCCCCTGGCTGGCGGCCGTGCCGACCAGGGCGGCATACGCCGGATCCACCGTCACCGTACCCGCCGCGGGCGTGGCGGCGTACTGCCATGCACCGAAGAACACCGCCAGGATCAGCGCCGTCAGCGCTAGGGATTGCAGGCGGACGCGCTTCATGCACGCTTGATCGGGAAGGACGCGAGATAATCGTCGGGCTTGGCCGGGTCGAACGTCTTGCCCATGATCGTGTAGTTCCGGTAGGCGCTCTCTGGAGGGGTCAGCCCGGCCTGCTTCATCGCCGCCGCGGCGTCCGTCGCCAGATACACCTGGTTGGCCACGTCCCGCCAGGCGATATCGCCCTTCACCTGCCCCCAGCGCTTCATCTGCGTCATGATCCACACCGCCATCGAGCCGTAGGGGAACGGGTCGAACCCCACCCGCTCCGGCACCCGCTGGATCCCGCCCAGCCCGTCCGCGTAGGTGCCGGTCAGCGCTTGCTCCACCACCGTCGGCGGCTGGTTGAGGTAGTTCTGCGCGCTGATCACGTCGGCGATGGACTTGCGGTTCTCCGCCTTGTTGGCATAGCCGGTGCTGTCCACGATCGCCTGGGTCAGGGCACGGAACGTGTTCGGCATCTGCCTGATCACCGCCTGGCTGATGCCGAACGCGCAGCATGGATGGCCGTCCCACAGCTCGCGGGTGAGCAGGTGGATGAAGCCCACCCCGTCATACACGGCGCGCTGGTTAAACGGGTCCGGGCCCAGGAAGCCGTCGATGTTCTCGGCGCGCAAATTGGCCACCATCTCCGGCGGCGCGATCACCCGCAGCTGCACGTCCCGGTCCGGGTCCAGCCCGGCCTCCGCCAGGTAGTAGCGCAGCAGGTAGTTGTGCATCGAGTAGTCGAACGGGATGCCGAACTTCATCCCCTTCCATTTGGTCGGGTCGCGGTTGTCCTTGTGCTTCATCGCCAGGGTGATCGCCTGGCCGTTGATGTTCTCGATCGCCGGCACCGCGAACGGCACCGGACCGGACCCGGCACCCAGCGTCAACGCCAACGGCATCGGGCTGAGCATGTGCGACGCGTCGTATTCGCCGTTCAGCACCTCGTCCCGCACCACGGCCCAGCCGGCGGTGCGCACCACGTCCACGTTCAGGCCGTATTTCGCGTAGAAGCCCATCGGTGCGGCGAGGATGATGGGCGTGGCACAGGTGATGGCGATGAAGCCGATCTTCAGAACACTCTTCTCCGGCGCGCCGGCACCTTGGGCCCAGGCCTCCTGCGCGCGCAGGATCGGGAACACCCGGTCCATTGCCGCCGCGACGGTGGCGGCACCCAACACCTTCAGCACGCGGCGGCGTCCCGCTTCCCCACCGAATGCGGCACGTTCGGCGGCGGTCCGGATCGCGTCCGTAGCCGGCGGCGCGTCGCAGCCGAAGGGAGTGACGCCGCAGGTGCAACCGGCAGGGTGGGCGGCGAAGGGACGGCGGGACACGGCATGGCTCCCAAGTGCTTGGCGCACAAAGCGCATCCGATATACAGCAAGGCACGTGCCATATCCCGCGAACCGGCGGGGCGTCCCGCGTTGCGTGCCATGGGAACCCCGGCGAGACGAGCGATGCCATACGCTTGTGCAGACAGACCGGTCTGTGCACATGCCATGAACAACCGAGTTGCCCCGCAACCCTTTCCGTGCGGGATTGTGCACCGAATCGAGTAGCAGGTAAGCCATGCAGCCGCCCCTTCATCTCCACACGCCGGGCTGGGTCAGCCAGTTCCGCAGCTTCATCCTGCGCGGCAACGTGGTCGACCTCGCCGTTGGCATCATCATCGGCGCTGCATTCACCGGCATCGTGAACAGCCTGGTGAAGGACATCTTCACTCCCCTGCTCGGCCTGCTGATCGGCGGGATTGACTTCACCAACCTGTTCGTCACCCTGCGCGGCCCAGTGCAGCCAACGTTGGACGCGGCGCAGAAGGCCGGCGCCGTCACCCTGAACTTCGGCATCTTCCTCAACGCCGTGATCCAGTTCGTGATCGTGGCGTTCGCGATCTTCTGGGTGGTCAAGGCGCTCAGCCGGCTGCAACGGCGCGATGCGTTCGCGCCTACGCCGCCGACCCCGTCCGAGAAGCTGTTGACCGAGATCAGGGACGCGCTGGTGTCAGCCCGCCCGAAGGAGTAGCCGCTTCCTCAGGCGCCGCATCCCGCCTGCCGCAGCACCGCCTCCACGGCCTCGCCGGGCACGTCGCTGGCCGTGAACGCCTCGCCGATGCCGCGGGCCAGCACGAAGTGCAGCTTGCCGTCCCGCATCTTCTTGTCGCGCTGCATTAATCCCATCAGCCGGGCCGCGGAGAACCGCCGGTTCAGCATCGAGAGCTCGGCCGGTAACCCGATCGCGGCCAGGTGCCCTTCGACCCGCTCGGCCAGCCCGGCATCGCAATAGCCCAGCGTCGCCGACAAGCGGAGCGCCAGGCCAAGCCCGACGGCCACCGCCTCGCCATGCAGCACGGCGCCGTAGCCGCACTCCGCCTCGATAGCGTGGCCGAAGGTGTGGCCGAGGTTCAGCAGCGCCCGGCCGCCATTGGGCCGCTCCTCCCGCTCGTCGTCGCCCACCACCGCCGCCTTGAACGCACAGGCCTGCAGCACCGCCTCCGCCTGGGCGTCCGTATTGTCCCCCACCACACGCGCGCCCTCCGCCTCGCACCAGCGGTAGAACCCGGCATCCCCGATCAGCCCCGCCTTGACGATCTCGGCATACCCGGCCCGCTTCTCCCGGGGCGGCAGGGTCGCGAGGGTAGCGGTGTCCGCGATCACCATCCGGGGCGGCAGGAAGGCGCCGAGCAGGTTCTTGCCGCGAACGGTGTTGATGCCCGTCTTGCCGCCGACGCTCGAATCCACCTGGGCCAGCAGCGTCGTCGGCAGCTGGACGAAGAGTAGGCCGCGCAGCGCCGTGGCGGCCACGAAGCCGGCCAGGTCCCCTACGACCCCGCCCCCCAGCGCCAGCACCGCCGTCCGCCGCTCCGCCCCCGTTGCCAGCAGGCGGTCGGCGACTTCACCGAACACGGCGAGCGACTTGGAAGCCTCGCCGGGCTTGATCTCCAGCACGGTGTGCTCGAACCCCGCCTCCGCCAGCCCGGCCGCGAGGGCCGCCCCGTGCAACGCCGCGACGGTCGTGTCGGTGATCACGACCACACGCTTCTGTGGCAGCACCGGCGCCAGCAGCGCACCGGCGCGGCGCAGCAGGCCGTCACCCACCACGACGTCATACAGGCCACCGGACGTGCGGACGGAGAGGCGGCGGGGCGGGGTATAAGCGGCGAGGACCCGGGCGACCCGGCCCGTGGTCTGGTCGGGAGTGTCGTCCGCACAATCAACCACGATGTCCGCCTCCGCATAGATGGGGTAGCGCTGGTCCATCAACGTCCGCAGCACGGACGCCGGGTCACCATGGGCCAGCAAGGGCCGGTTGCGGCGTAGCGACACGCGGCGGAGCAAGACCGGCAAGGTGGCGCGCAGCCAGATGGAGGTGCCGCGCGCGCGGATGGCCGCCCGGGTGGCAGGGTCCATGAACGCACCGCCGCCGGTGGCGAGCACCATGGGCGGGGCGTCGAGCAGGCGGCGCAGCACCCGGCGTTCCCCCGCCCGGAAATGCGCCTCGCCGAACTGGCTGAACAGCTCGGGCACCGACCGCCCGGCGGCCGCCTCGATCTCCGTGTCCGAGTCGCGGAACGGCAGGCCGAGATGGGCTGCCAGCCGTCGGCCGATCACCGACTTGCCCGCACCCATCAGTCCGACGAGCACGATGCTGCGCCCGGCGCCGTGTGTAACGGCAAGGCTGGCGGCAAGACTGGGCAACGGCCCCGTCGGGCCGAACGGGCGACCGGCGAGCGCGGTGTTGCGTGTCATGGCCCCCGACGCTAGCACAGGCCGGTTGTTCACGGCCAAGGTAGCGAATGCGTCAACTCGTCTTCATCGCCCTCTTGGCCGTCATCGTGCTCGGCGCGGCTGGCGTGCTGTTGCTGGGCGCCTTCCCGCCGCACCCCTCGCCGCAACCGGTGGCGCACACGCTGCCGAACGACCGGTTCGGCACGCACTAAGCGGCAGGCGGGGCAATGGACCGGCACGCCGACGCGTTCCTGGAGATGCTGGCCGCGGAGCGCGGCGCCGCCCGCAACACGCTGGCAGCGTACATGGCCGACCTCGCTGGGTTTGCCGAGTTTGCCGCGACTCGGGGCGAAGCGCTGGCCGCAGCCTCGGCGGCGACGCTGCGGGACTATATGGCCGGGCTGGGTGAGGCGGGTCTATCCGCACGCACGGCCGCACGGCGGCTGTCCTGCCTGCGCCAGTTCCACCGCTTCCTGCTGCGCCAGGGCGTGCGCACCGACGACCCGACGCAAACGCTGGACACGCCGCGCCTGCCCCGCTCGCTGCCGAAATACCTGAGCGAGGCCGAGTTGTCCGCCCTGCTCACCGCCGCCGCCGATCGGCCAGGCCGCGCCGGGCCGGTGGCCATCGCGGCGCTGGAGCTGCTCTACGCCACGGGGCTACGGGTGTCCGAGTTGCTGGCGCTGCGGCGGTCCGCCCTCGCGTCGGGGGCGGCGATGCTTGCGGTGCGCGGCAAGGGAGGGCGAGAGCGGCTGGTCCCCCTCAGCGGCGCGGCGCGGGCAGCTGCCGCCGCCATGACGGGGGGGGCCGAGAGCCCGTGGCTGTTCCCGGGCCGGGACAAGCGCCGGGCCATGACCCGGCAGGGCTTCGCCCTCCTGCTCAAGCCGGTGGCGCTCGCCGCGGGGATCGACCCGGCGCGGGTGTCGCCGCACGTGCTGCGCCACTCCTTCGCCTCGCACATGCTGGCCCATGGCGCCGACCTGCGGAGCCTGCAGCTGCTGCTTGGGCACGCCGACATCTCGACCACGCAGATCTACACCCACGTGCAGCCGGAGCGGCTGCAGCGCTTGGTGGAGGCGCACCACCCCTTGGCAGGCCCCCCGCGCCGGGGCGTATGATCGCCCCGAACAAAGGGGGGACGGCCATGCTCGAAGTCGACACGCCGGAGGACATGGACGCCTATGCCGGCAAGGCGCTCGGGACGAGCGACTGGATGACCGTGAGCCAGGCGATGATCGATACATTCGCGGAGGCAACCGGCGATCATCAATGGATTCACGTGGACGTCGCGCGCGCTAAGGCCGAAATGCCCGGCGGATCGACGATCGCGCACGGTTTCCTCACACTGTCGTTGCTGCCCCGGCTGGCCAGCACCGTCTACGGCGTCCGCCAGCGGTCCAGGTCGTTGAATTACGGGTCTAACCGGGTGCGGTTCACCAATCCGGTGCCGGCCGGGTCGAGGATCCGGGCCCATGTCGCGCTGAAGGCGTCCGAGCCGGTTGAAGGCGGACGCCGCCTTGTCTCGGAAGCGACAGTGGAAATCGAGGGTCAGGACCGTCCGGCCCTGGTGGCCGAGACCATCAGCGTCGTCTACCGCTAAGGGACGCTGTCACGCCAGCATCGAAAAAGAAATGGGCTGGACGATTTCTCGTCCAGCCCACGGTCGCGTTGCTCAGGCCGCGAGCGGCCCGAGGACGGCTAGACGGTCTTGGTGATCGCCGTAAGCTGAGTGGTGCTGAGGTTCGTGAACGTAACGCTGGAGCCATCGGTCAGCGTCAGCGTGGAGCCGACACCCGAAGCGGCGCCGATCGAAAACTCTGCGCCGGAATACCCGTGGACATTCACGATGGAGCCAGCGAAGTTGTTTACCGTTACGTTAGCAGTGCCCGGTGTGGTTGCGGCATCCTTCAGGAGGGTCAGCGCGTCGCTGGTCTGCAGGTTGCCGTTCAGGGTCACCTTGCCGGCGCCCGTGTCAACGTAGAACGCCTCCGGCCCGGTGCCGGACGCGATGGACGTCGAACCCGTGCCAGCGAGCGTGATGGACGCGTTTGCCGCACCGGTGACGGTATCAACCGCACCCGGAACCGTGGTGCCGTTGATGAACGCCAGGTTGGTGCCGGTCGTCATCAGGATATTGTCGGTGCCCGTGCCGGCCGCGGTCACCGTGCTCGGCCCGCCGACCAGGACCGCATCGGCACCCAGTGTCCGCAGCGTGTTGGACGCACCATCCAGGAAGACGATGTCCGAGCCGCCCAGACCAGTCTGGAACGAGTTGCCACCCGCGGCAGCGATCAGCACGTTGCCACCGGCGCCGGTGTCGGCGACCAGATTGCCAAACGGGTTGTCGTTGACGATCGAGCTGCCGGAATTGTCGGCGGTCACCACGACGGAGTTTGGCGTCGCACCGGTGAAGTAGACCTGGCCAAATCCACCACTTGCGCCGAGAGCGATATTCGCAGGTGCCGCCGTCGTCAGGCCGACCGTCGAGCCACCGGTCAACACGCCGCCGATGCTTGTGTTAATAGTGGTGGCCACCGTCGTGGTAGCCGAGCCGCCACTGAACAAAGTGGCACCCGAGGCTGCGAAAATCTGCCCGGCCAGAGCAGCCTGAGCCGCGTAGCTGGTCAGGAAATTGATGGGAACACCACCAACCGTGCCCGAAACTGTTACAGCTGCCATCGTAAGACCTCATGTTAAAGACCGTTAACCCACGATTACCGCGTTGCACCATTCGGGGCAAGGCTTAATGACAATGGCCTAAGATGAACGATCTATCCTGTCGGACGTGCGGCTGAATGGGCACGGTGTCGGCGGCAAACCGCAGCTTTGCCATCATTCTGCGCCGCGTGTTGCGAGACGGATCCAATCCTCGGCCGGTGGCAGCCGAAGAATACGCCACCGGCTCATTTAAGCGACAAATCGAGGCGGTCAGGCCTCTGATGCTGTCGCTTGGCGAGTGAGCACCGCAGCATCGAAGGTCGCGATTCCAGCGCGCCCTTAGCTGGCATCGCGTTGCTGGACTCGTAGTCGCCGAGCCGTCCACCATGACCGTGGGAGGTGCACGATGCCCATCGATGACACGCACGACCGGAAGCGCACGAGTTGGGTCCCGGACAGCGGATTGGGCGAGTTCACGCTTCAGAACCTGCCGCTCGGCATCTTCAGCCTGCCCGGCCAGGCGCCCCGGCCGGGTGTCGCGATCGGCGCCTCTATTGTAGATGTGGCGGCGGCCGGGCTGATGCCCCCCGCCAATTCGCTGAATGCGTTCCTGGGGGCTGGCGCTGGCCCCCGGCGCGACCTGCGGCGGGGCGTGTGGCAGATGCTGGAGGCGTCGGCGCCGAGGCGCATGGAGCTGCTCCACCCCATGGCGGACTGCACGCTGCATCTGCCCTGTACGATCGGCGACTACACCGACTTCTATGCCGGCATTCACCATGCCACCAACGCGGGCAAGCAGTTCCGCCCGGACCAGCCATTGCTGCCGAACTACAAGCACGTGCCGGTCGCCTATCACGGCCGGGCCTCCTCCGTGCGGGTGAGCGGCGCCCCGGTCCGGCGGCCCCGCGGCCAGCGCAAGCCCGCGCGCGACACAGAGCCGAGCTTCGGCCCCAGCCGCAACCTCGATTTCGAGTTGGAGCTCGGCGTTTGGATCGGGCGCGGCAATACCGCCGGCGAGCCGATCCCGATCGCCGGGGCGGCCGACCACATCGCCGGATTCTGCCTGCTGAACGACTGGTCGGCGCGGGACATCCAAGGCTGGGAGGCGCAGCCGCTCGGGCCGTTCCTGGCCAAGAACTTTTGCACCACGGTCAGCCCCTGGGTCATCACGCCGGAAGCGCTCGAGCCATACCGCTGTCCGGCGATGCCCCGCCCCGAAGGTGACCCGGCGCCCATGCCGCATCTCACCGATGCGCAAGACCCGCGGTCCGGGGGCCTCGACCTGGCGCTCGAGGTCACGCTGTCGGCCGATGGCGGGCCGCCGCACACCCTGACCCGTGGGAGCACTCGCGACCTGTATTGGACGGTGGCGCAGATGGTGGCGCACCACACGACCGGGGGTTGCGATCTGCGGCCGGGAGATCTGTTCGGCACGGGGACGATCTCCGGCACGTCCGCCGGGTCGGAGGGCAGCCTGCTGGAGATCACGCGGGGAGGACGCCACGCCACCAACCTGCCGGGTGGCGGCGAGCGCCGCTTCCTCGAGGACGGCGACACGGTCACCCTTTCGGTTCGGTCCGGGTGGGAGCGGGGGCGGCTTCGGGCCCTGCACGGGCCGGATACGCCCGGCATGAGCGGGCGGCTCGCAGGCTGCTGTCGCGGGCGGATCGTCCGGCGAGGCTGACACGGAGGCGTGGCAAGCACCTCGGCGCGTTGCCGCACCCCTGTTGCCGCGCCCGACTCCGGATGGCAGATTGCCGGCCGGTAGCCCGGCGCCACGGTCGCGGCCCTGAACGGGACTATAGAATGCGGGTTTTGCTGACCGGCGGGTGCGGTTTCATCGGATCGGCCGTCGTCCGACATCTTCTGCGCCATCGTGACGCGTCGGTCGTAAACGTGGACAAGATGTCCTACGCCGCCTCCGAGGACGCACTCGAGGACACACGCGGCAGCCCCCGGCACACCCTGGTGCGGGCCGACATCACGGACGCGGCGGCGATGGCGCAGGTGTTCGCCACCCACCAGCCGGACGCGGTCATGCACCTCGCCGCCGAGACCCACGTGGACCGCTCGATCGATGGACCCGGCCCGTTCGTGCAGACCAACATCGTCGGCACCTTCGTTCTACTGGAGGCAGCGCGAACCTATTGGGCCGGGCTGGACTCGGCGCGCAAGGCGGCGTTCCGGTTCCACCACGTCTCCACCGACGAGGTGTTCGGCGCGTTGGAGGCCGGCGACCCGCCCTTCACCGAGACCACGCCGTACGATCCCCGCAGCCCCTACTCGGCGAGCAAGGCGGCGTCCGACCACCTGGTGCGCGCCTGGTTCCACACCTACGGCCTACCCGCCTTCGTCACCAACACGACGAACAATTACGGCCCGTGGCAATTCCCCGAAAAGCTGATCCCGCTGGTCACGCTCAACGCCCTGCATGGCGAGGCGCTGCCCGTGTACGGCGACGGATCCAACCAGCGGGACTGGCTGTTCGTGGACGACCATGCGGAGGCGCTGGTGCTGGCCCTGGAACGAGCCGAGCCCGGTGCCACGCTGGCGATCGGGGCGCGGCAGCCGCGCAGCAACCTCCAGGTGGTGCGCAGCATCTGCGCGGCACTGGACCAGCTGCAGCCCGATCCGGCGGGCCCACGCGAGCGCCTGATCCATTTCGTCACCGACCGGCCCGGCCACGATTTCCGCTACGAGATCGACCCGTCGCGCGCCCAGGCGGCGCTCGACTGGCGCGCACCACACGACTTTGACCGCGGGTTGCTGCACACCGTGAAATGGTACGTGGACAACCGCGCCTGGTGGGAGCGCATTCGCGCCAACCGCTACGCCGGGCAGCGGCTGGGGACGACACCCCCGCCGGAGGCAAACAAGCAATCGGCCGCCGCACGATGAAGGGCATCCTGCTCGCCGGGGGATCCGGCACGCGGCTCCATCCGATGACCCTGGCGGCGTCGAAGCAGCTGCTGCCGGTCTACGACAAGCCGATGGCCTACTACCCGCTCTCGGTGCTCATGCTGGCCGGCATCCGCGACATCCTGATCATCTCGACGCCGGTGGACCTGCCGATGTTCCGCCGCCTGCTGGGCGACGGCGCGCATCTCGGCTGCCGGTTCAGCTACGCCGAGCAGCCCTCGCCGGACGGGCTGGCGCAGGCGTTCGTGATCGGCGCGGAGTGGCTGGCCGGCGAGGCCTGCGCGCTGGTGCTCGGCGACAACATGATCTTCGGCGACCACCTCAGCCAGGTATTCCAGGCCACGGCGCGCCGGACCAGCGGGGCGACGGTGTTCGCCTACCAGGTGCGCGACCCGGAGCGCTACGGCGTGGTGACGTTCGACGGCGAGGGCCGGGCGACCGGGATCGTGGAGAAGCCGACTGCGCCGCTGTCCAACTGGGCGGTGATCGGGCTGTATTTCTACGACGACCGGGTGACCGAGTTCGCGCGCGAGATCAAACCGTCGCCGCGTGGCGAACTGGAGATCACCGACCTGAACCGGGTCTATCTGGAGGAAGGCTCGCTCTCGGTCGAACGGCTCGGCCGCGGCTGCGCCTGGCTGGATGCCGGCACGCCGGACAGCCTGCTGCAGGCGGCGACCTTCGTGCAGACCATCCAGGCCCGGCAAGGCATGCTGGTCGGCTGCCCGGAGGAAGTCGCCTACCGCATGGGCTTCATCGACGCGACGGCGCTGCGCGACCGCGCGCTGGCCCTGCGCAAGACGGAGCTGGGCCGCCTGTTGCTGGAAATCGCCGACGGAGTGCACGCATGAAGTTCGAGCGCATGGCAATTCCGGAGGTGGTGCTGTTCACCCCCGCCCGGTTCGGCGACGCCCGCGGGTTCTTTTCCGAGACCTGGACGGCGCGCGCGATGACCGATGCCGGGATCGACCTGCCGTTCGTGCAGGACAACCACAGCATGTCGCAGGCCAAGGGCGTGCTGCGCGGCCTGCACTGCCAATTGGAGCCGCACGCCCAGGGCAAGCTGGTGCGCTGCGTGAAAGGTGCGATCTGGGATGTGGCGATCGACGCGCGGCGCGGCTCGCGCACCTTCGGTCGGCACGTGGCGGCGGAGCTTAGTGCCGCGAACTGGCAGCAGCTCTGGGTGCCGCCCGGCTTCCTGCACGGCTTCGTGACGCTCGAGCCGGATAGCGAGGTCGTCTACAAGACCACGGGGTATTACGACAAGGAGTCCGAGCGGGCCGTGATCTGGAACGATCCGGAGCTGGCCATCCCGTGGCCGGTGACGGACGTGAC
>CAXSEK010000005.1:0-17503 GCA_964235625.1 uncultured Acetobacteraceae bacterium | reverse complement strand
GTCGGCTGGACCGGCCTGTCCTCCTTCACCACGCTGCCCCACCTCTTCGCCAACATGGGGGACGGCACCTACCAGCATTCCGGCCTGCTCGCCATCCGCCAGTCGGTCGCGGCCAAGACGCGCATCACCTACAAGATCCTGTTCAACGACGCCGTCGCCATGACCGGCGGGCAACCGACCGAGGGCGGGCTCCTGGTCACCGACATCGCCCGCCAGGTCGCGGCGGAGAATGTCGGCCGCATCTACCTCGTCGCCGACGACCCCGCACGCCTGCCGGCCGCCAGCCAGCTGCCTCCCGGCATCCGCCGCCACGGCCGCGAGGCGCTGGCCCAGGTGCAGGCGGAGTGCGCCGCGTTCGAGGGCGTCTCCGTGCTGATCTACGACCAGGTCTGCGCCACCGAGAAGCGCCGCCGCCGCAAGCGCGGCAAGATGGCGGCCGCCGACGTGAAGGTCAGCATCAACACCCGGGTGTGCGAGAACTGCGGCGACTGCACCGCGCAATCCCACTGCATCGCCATCGAGCCGGTGGACACGGAATACGGCCGCAAGCGCCGCATCTCCCCCACCAGCTGCAACACGGATCTATCGTGCCTCAAGGGTTTCTGCCCCTCCTTCGTGACCTCCGCCACCGACGCGCCGAAGGGGGACGACGCCGCGCAGTGGCAGGCGCGCGAGGCCGATCTGGCGGCGGCCCTGCCGGAGCCGGTGCTGCCGGACCTGGCGACGCCCTGGCGCGGCCTGTTCGGCGGCGTCGGCGGCGGCGGCATCGTGACCGCGGGTACTGTGGTGGCCATGGCCGCCAGTCTCGAGGGCAAGCAGGTCAGCACGCTCGATTTCACGGGGCTGGCGCAGAAGAACGGCGCCGTGGTCTCCCACGTCCAGATTGCCAAGGAGGGGTTGGACGTCGTCCGCATCCCGACCGGCGAGGCGGACATGATGATTGCCGCCGACCTGGCCGTGGGCGCGCAGATGGGCGTGCTGGAGCGCATGCGCCGCGGCGGCGCCGTGATCGGCAACCTGGACCTGCAGGCCAATGCGGGCTTCATCACCGACCGGGACCTGGTGATCGACGCCGGGCTGCATCGCCGGGTGATCGACCGCGCCGTCGGCGGCAATGCCAGCGTCTATCTCCGCGCCACCGCACTGAGCGAAAAGCTGTTCGGCCAGTCACAGGCACTGAACACGCTGATGACGGGGCTGGCCTGGCAGGCCGGGCTGATCCCCGTCGGGCAGGAAGCGCTCCTGCGCGCCATCGAGCTGAACGGCACCGCCGTGGCGCTGAACCGCCGCGCCTTCGCCTGGGGCCGCATCCTGCAGGCACGGCCCGAGCTGGCAGACGCCGTAATGGCCGGCAAGGACGTGCCGCACACGACGCTGGACGGCCTGGTCGCAGCGCGCGAGGCCGAGCTGGTGCGCTACCAAGGCCACCGCCTCGCCCGGCGCTACCGCCGCGTGGTGGACCGCGCCGCCGCCCGCGAGGCCGCGGTGTTCGGCCAGCCCGGCCGCTTTACCCGCGCCGTGGCGGAAGGCTTGTTCCGAGTACTCGCCTACAAGGACGAGTACGAGGTCGCCCGGCTGCATGCGGCCGCCAGCTACGGCGAGAAGCCGGTGTTTCACATGGCACCGCCCTTGATCGCCGGCATCGACCCGGCAACCGGGCGTCGCCGCAAGGTCGCCATCCCCGGCCGGATCGCCCTGCCGTTGTTCCGGCTGCTGCGCCACGGCAAGGCGCTGCGCGGCACGCCGCTCGACCCATTCGGCTATCAGGCGGAGCGCCAGGCCGAACGTGGCCTGGCACTTGAGACGGAGCGCAGCATCGACGCCGCCATCGCCGCCCTGCGCCCCGCGACACTGGACACGGCGTTGGCGCTGGTTGACATTCCCAACCAAATCCGTGGCTTCGGCCCGGTGAAGCACAAGGCGATGGCCGACGCCGTGCCGCAGCGGTCCGCCCTGCTGGCGGCACTAAGCGCGCCGCCGGTTGCAATGGCCGCGGAATAGCGGCGACAGACACGAGGAAGCCTAGCAATGCTGGACCAGACCGACCCCAATTACCTGATCGTCGACACCGCGCGCCGCTTCGCGCAGGAGCGCCTGGCGCCCACCGCGGCCGCCCGCGAGAAGGCCGGCCGGATCGAGCCCGAGATCGTCCGCGAACTCGGCGAGATGGGCTTCCTCGGTGCCACCCTTTCCGCCGATTGGGGCGGTAGCGAGATCGATACCGTCACCTACGCCCGCGTGGTGGAGGAGATCGCGGCCGGCGACGGATCCGTCTCCACGCTGGTCAGCGTTCACAACGCGCCCACCTGCGAGATCCTCCAGCATTACGGCACGGACGCGCAGCGCGAGCAGTGGCTGCGCCCGATGGCGGTGGGGGACGCGATCGGCTCCTTCGCGCTGACCGAACCCGGCGCCGGTTCGGAGGCCTCCGCACTGCGTACCCGGGCCGTGCGCGACGGCGACGATTATATCATCACCGGCTCCAAGCAGTTCATCTCCAACGCCGCGATCGGCCAGACTACGATCTTGTTCGCCATCACCGACCCGGCGGCCGGCAAGAAGGGCATGAGCTGCTTCGTCGTCAGCAACGACACGCCGGGCTATCAGGTGGCACGGGTCGAGGAGAAGCTGGGCCAGAAGGCGTCCGACACCTGCCACCTGGTGTTCGACGGCATGCGCGTCCCGGCCTCGCAACGGATCGGGGCCGAGGGCGAGGGCTACAAGATCGCTCTCTCCACGCTAGAAGCCGGACGCATCGGCATCGCGGCACAGAGTGTCGGCATGGCCCGCGCCGCCCTGGACTACGCCATCGGCTACGCCAAGGAACGCCGCAGCTTCGGCAAGCCCATCATCGACCACCAGGCCGTCGGCTTCCGCCTAGTGGACGCCAAGACCAAGCTCGAGGCCAGCCGCCAACTGGTGCTGCACGCCGCCCGCCTGAAGGACGCCGGCCAGCCCGCGCTGGAAGCCGCCGCGATGGCCAAGCTGTTCGCCTCTGAAGCGGCCGAGGCCATCTGCACCGCGGCGATCCAGACCCTCGGCGGCTACGGTTTCCTGTGCGACTACCCCGTCGAGCGGATCTACCGCGACGTGCGCGTGTGCCAGATCTACGAAGGTACCAGCGACATCCAGAAGATCATCCTGCAGCGCCTGCTTTAAGACCTGGCGCCAGCCTTCTCCCTCTCCCGTTCTTCACGGGAGAGGGGCGGGGTGAGGGCCGCGCGCGCACGCATCGTCCAGCAGTAACGGAATACCAAGCTCCTTCACCCCAGCCCTCTCCCAATAGAGGGAGAGGGAGGAGCATGGAGATCGACGGCCCACTCGTCACTGCCAAGCACTGCCCGTGCTGCTTCCTCCCCCGCCAGGAAGGCCCCGCCTACGGTTCCCGCGAGTCCGTCCGTCCGCGTCGCCTCGCCGGCGAACACCAGCCGCCCGCCCGCCAACGGTTGACCCAGCACTCCCCGCGCCCTTGCACAACCCGGCCGGGCATAGGCGTAGGACCCGCCGAACAACGGATCGCTCGCCCAGCGCGTCACCACCGCCCCCGGCCGGAACGCTGCATCCGCCCGCGACCCGAACAAAGCGCGCCACTGCTCCCGCACCCACGCCTCGGCCTCGTCACCCCGCTCGATGGCCGCCGCATGCTGCCCGCCCGCGAAGCAGGTCACGTGCTCCCCGCCATGCGGCCAGGCCACCACCGACATCGCCGGCGCATCGATCGCTGGCACGAACTGGTCCATCCCGCAGTATGGCGGCAGGTCCAGCCGGTCCTCCCCTGCCGCGCGCAGGGCGATCTTGTTCAGCACGCCCATCGGCAGCCCGTCGATCGCCTCCAGCACCGCCACCGGCAGCGCCGGGGTGAAGCGGATCGCCCCTCGCTGCAGCACGCCGGTCGACACGGTTACGATGCACGCATCGGTGTGCAGGCTGCCCACATCGGTCTCGACCGTGACGCCCGGCCCACGCCAATCGACCGCGGTCGCGCGCGTGTGCAGCCGCACCGCGCCGGCCGGCGGCCCCAGCTGGCGTGCGATGAACGCGCCGAGGCCGCCGACAACCTCCCAATTGGCCCCTTCCAGCCGGTTGGTGTGCCAATCCCGCAAGCTGAGCGCGTGCGCATCGGCCGCGGCGATGATCGGGGCCTCCCAGTTCACCACGGCGGGCAGCCAGGCC
The DNA here is from genome assembly GCA_964235625.1 of uncultured Acetobacteraceae bacterium. Classification (GTDB taxonomy): domain Bacteria; phylum Pseudomonadota; class Alphaproteobacteria; order Acetobacterales; family Acetobacteraceae; genus LMUY01. The sequence goes on along the minus strand of CAXSEK010000005.1, from coordinate 13,330 downwards.
GGGCCTGCCACCGGCGCCGCGGCCTCCGCTAGGCTCACATCCGGCCCACGCAACGCGACCTCCATCTGCGCGCCGAATGCCTGTTCCGCTGCCGCGTACTCTCGCGATTCATCCGCCGACGCGAACCGCCCGGCCAGCCGCGTCCGTTCCACCCGCACGCTCGCCGTGTCGATGGTCTGCGCTCCCACCTGCACCGCGACCGCCGCCAACGGGTTGCGCTCCGCCGCGTGCAGCCAGGACGCACCATGGTCGAACCACGTGCCGAGCAGTGCCGGCACCGTCGTGTGCGCACGCCCGCCGATCCGTCCTCCCGCCTCAATCAGCACGGACTCGTCACCCCGCCGGCGCAAGGCCGCCGCCGCGGCCAGCCCGGCCACGCCCGCACCGATGACGGCGACGCTCGATCCTGCCATGGCCTGTATCTCGCCTCCTCCCCCGCTCCCGACAAGGTGTCGCCCTCGTGCTACAACGGCGCCACCGCCGGGTCGGCCGGCCGTTCGCGCAGGAGCATCGATGTTCTTCCCCGGTTTCACGCTGACCACCGGCACCGTGCCCGGCGGCACCATCCGCTACCGCATCGGCGGCTCCGGCCCGGCCCTCCTCCTGCTGCACGGCAACCCGCAGACCCATGCGATGTGGCATCATGTCGCCCCCGCGCTGGCCCAGCGCTTCACCGTGGTCTGCCCCGACCTGCGCGGCTATGGCGGCAGCGAGAAACCACCCGTCACCGCCGACCACGCGCCCTACGCCAAGACCGAGATGGCGCGCGACGTGGCCGACCTCATGGCCCAGCTCGGGCACGAGACCTACGCCGTCGCCGCGCATGACCGCGGCGCCCGCGTGGCGCACCGTCTGGCGCTGGACAACCCGGAGCGCGTGACCAAGCTCGCCGTGCTCGACATCGTGCCCACAATCGAGCATTTCGAGCGCGCGGACATGGCCTTCGCCCTCGGCTACTACCATTGGTTTTGGTTCGCCCAGCCGCATCCCTTCCCCGAGGACCTGATCGACAAGTCGCCTGACACCTGGTTCGCGGCCCATACCGGCCACGGCGCCGGCATCCCCGCCTTCTTCGCACCGGAAGCCCTCGAGGACTACCTGCGCGCCGCGCACGACCCCGCCGCCATCGCCGGCATGTGCGAGGACTACCGCGCCGCCGCCTCCATCGACCTGATCCACGACCGCATCAGCCGCTCCGACGGACGCCAGGTGCAATGCCGTATGCTTGTCCTGTGGGGCAACAAGGGCAAGGTCGGCGGCTGGTACGACCCGGTGGCGATCTGGCGCGATTACTGCGCCAAGGACGTCATCGGCGGCGGCGTGGAGAGTGGCCATTTCCTGGCGGAAGAGGCGCCCGATGACGTGATTGCCCGGTTCGAGGCGTTTTTCTGATACGCTGTTGGCCGAGAGGAGCAAGCGGATGGACGAAGACAAGATCATGGCCGCACTCGCGGAGATCCGTGTGGAGCAGCGGGTCGGACTAGGGGGCCTAAAAGCAGACTTCGTGTGGCTGCGGTCTGAAGTGACCGGTTTACGATCTGACATAACCAACCTCCGGTCCGACGTGACCGAGTTGCGGTCCAACGTGACCGAGTTGCGGTCCAACGTGACCAAGCTCCAATCCGACGTGTCGCAGCTCCAAGTGGACGTGAGCGACATTCGGTCGGAAGCGATCAAGTTCCGGACGGCCGTCATGGACCGGTTCGATCGCATCGAGGATCGCCTGACGGAGATGCGGGACGATGTCACTGTCGCGATGGCTTCCGCCAGCACGGCTCTACGCCAGCACCGAGATCTGCGCGTGGACGTGCTGGACCTGATCGAGACGATGACCATCATCCAACGCCAGCTTCGCCGGCTGCGGACCGACGTCGACGATATCAAGAAAGAGGGCGACGGCCTCACGCACTAGCTCACCAGAAGCGCCATGTTCGGTCCGCCGTTCGCCTCCCACCGCCCGGCTTCCCCAAACCTCGAACGAAGGGCCGGATCCATGCCATCCGACATCCTCCTCCGCCACGACCACAGCGGCGTCGCGACCCTCACGCTCAACCGCCCGCAAGCCCGCAACGCACTCAGCATGGAGCTGATGGCGGCGCTGCAGGCGGAACTGGACGTGATTTACGCGGACGAGGCGACCCGCGTGGTGGTCATCGCCGGCGCCGGGCCGGCGTTCTGCGCCGGGCATGACCTGCGCGAACTGCGCGGCCCCGCCTCCCACCCGGCCCTGTTCGCCGCCTGCTCCCGCCTGATGCTGCGGATCACCTCGTTGCGCTGCCCCGTCATCGCGCAGGTGCACGGCATCGCCACCGCCGCCGGCTGCCAGCTGGTCGCCACCTGTGACCTCGCAGTGGCCGCCGAAACGGCCCGGTTCGCGACGCCCGGCGTCAATATCGGGCTGTTCTGCTCGACCCCCATGGTGGCGCTGACCCGCGCGGTCGGGCGTAAGGCGGCGATGGGCATGCTGCTCACCGGCGATATGGTGCCAGCGGACGAGGCGCTGCGGCTCGGCCTGGTCAACCGCGTGGTGCCGGAGGCCACCCTCCCCACGTCCGTGGCCGAACTCGCCGGCCAAATCGCGGCCAAGAGCCGCATGACGGTCGCGATCGGCAAGCGGGCATTCTACGAGCAGGCCGAGATGGGCTTGGCGGAAGCCTACGACCACGCCGCCGCGGTGATGGTCCGCAACATGGCCGCAGCGGATGCCGCCGAGGGCATCGACGCCTTCCTGGCCAAGCGCGCCCCGGTCTGGAGCGACCGCTGAGCCATCGGCGCTGGACACGTCCGGGCGCCTTCGCTAGATACGCCGCTCGCCGGGCGGGCCCGGGCGCGTAGCTCAGCGGTAGAGCATTCGCTTCACACGCGAAGGGTCACAGGTTCAATCCCTGTCGCGCCCACCATCGCCTACTCGACGACCTCAATCGCCTGGCCAGCCAGTTCCGCCCGCACCAAACGCCCGTTCAGCACCACGGCGACCGCGCCCACCAACGCCAGCGTGATCATGGGCAGCATGCCCAGCGAGTAGCTGCCCGTCATCTGTTTGATCCAGCCCAACAGGAACGGCCCGATGAAGCCGGCCAGGTTGCCGATCGCATTGATCTGCGCGATCCCCGCCGCCGCGGCACCCGCCGCCAGCCATTCGGTGCACAGCGCCCAGAATGGTCCCTTCAGCGCGTAGCAGCCGCATAGCGCCACACTCAGTGCCACCAGCGTCACCGGCAGCCCCGTCACGAACAGGCAGGCACCCAGCCCGATTGCGGACACGAACAGCGCCGCGGCGGTGTGCCACATGCGCTCCCGCTTGCGATCCGAGCGCAGCCCCCACAGCACCATCGCCACCGAGCCCACCAGGAACGGCAGCGCGTTGTAGATGCCGGTCCAGGTGTTGCTCAGCCCGAAGGACTTGATCAGCTGCGGCTGCCAGAAGCTCAGGCCGTAATTGGTCCCCGTGCTGCCGGCATAGACCAGGCCCAGCACCAGCACCCGCTTGTCCCGCATCACCTGCCAGACGGATTGCGGCCGGCTGCCCCGCTCGGCCCGGCGCTCCGCCGCGAGCCGCCCGTGCAGCCAGTCCTTCTCCGCCTGCGGCAGCCACGCAGCATCGGCCGGACGGTCCGGCAGCCAGACCAAGACGACGAGGCCCAGCAGCACCGCGGGCAGCGCCTCGATGATGAACAGCCACTGCCACCCGTGCAGCCCGCCCAGGCCGGCCATGCCGTCCAGGATCACGCCGGAGACAGGCGAGCCCAGGAAGGTGGAGACGGGGATGGCCAGCATGAACCAGCCCACCACCCTCGCCCGGTGCTCCCGCGGGAACCAATAGGTGAGATACAGGATCACGCCCGGGAAGAACCCCGCCTCCGCGATGCCGAGCAGCACGCGCAGCGCGTAGAACGACCACGTGCCCGTCATCAGCGCCATCGCCCCCGCAACCAGGCCCCAGCTGACCATGATGCGCGCGATCCAGCGCCGGGCACCGACGCGCACCATCAGCAGGTTGCTCGGCACCTCGAACAGGAAGTAGGCGAGGAAGAACAGCCCGGCGCCGAACCCGAACGCGGTGGGCGAGAGGTCCAAGTTCCGGCTGAGGTCCGGCCCGGCGAAGCCCAGGTTCACCCGGTCCACGAAGGCCACGAAGTAGCAGACCATGAGGAAGGGAACGATGCGCAATCCGATCCTGCGCACGGTCGATCGTTCGAGTGCCGCGTCGTCCATGGCCGTCTTCCCCTATTTATTTGCGGGCGACCCTACGGGCGGCCGCTTGGCCTGTCATGCCCCTTATGCCGGCCGGTCCACGCCCGGCCACGCCAGTGTGCGCCGGATGTTCTCCCGCGCCGAGACGTCCAGGGCCGCATGGAACCGGTCGGTCAGGAACAGCCGGTCCCGCGCCAGGGTCGCCGCCAGAAAGGCTGCCCGGCCCCGCCGGAACGCAGCCTCGCCGTGCAGAGGGATATATTCGGCGGCGATCCCCGCCTCATAGGCGTCGTACTCCTCTGCCGCCGCGCCCAGGATCGCCATGTCGAGGTCGAGGAAGGTGGCGGCGTCGTCGCGCACCGCGTCCGGCGTGGCCTCCGGCAGGACGTGCCGGGCCGACGCCTCCACCATCAGCGCCGCCCAACCGATCGACGCCGGGTCGGCGAGCCCGGCCATCTCCGTGTGGAGCAGGGCGGCGCTGCGGGCCTCGTTATCGGTCGCGGCCGGGTCGTAGATCGCGTCGTGGTACCAGATCGCCAGCTCGACGACGTCCGGATAGGTGATCCGCCCGGCCTCGTGGGACAGCCCGCGCAGCATCGCGTCGACATGGGCCTGGGTGTGGTAGGCGCGGTGCGGCTCGGCGTAACGGCGGCGCAGCCCGTCCAGCCTATCGCGCATCCGTCGCCACAGCACTGATGCTGTTGTAGGGCGAGCCGTTGATCAGCTTCGTGCTGACCACGGTGTACACCAGCACCCGCTTCTCCGCGTCCACAGCGCGATGCACCTGGAACGTCTTGAAGAACACGGACGCCGAAGTGAACGCGATCACCTCGGATTTCGGCAGGTTCGGCGGGATGCTGACGGGCCCGACCGCCCGGCAGGCGATGGAGAACCGGCTCGGGTCTTCGGCGAAGCCCAGGCCACCCTTCACGCCCCCCGTCTCGGCGCGGGACAGGTAGCAGGACACGTTCGCCACCCCCGGATCGTCGTACCGGTCCACTACGACGCGGTCATCCGGGCCGAGCAAGCGGAAATTCGTGCTGATGGAGTCGATGCGCGTCTGCGCCGCGGCCGGCACGGCCAAAGCGAGGAGGGCGAGCAGGAGGCGCATCGGTGCAGGTCCTTGTCCGGTTGGCTGGAACCTATCCTGTCCGCCAATCCCGCACTATCGCGCCCCCCGATGGGTCAATGCGGCCCCCGTTGCCAGCCCGAGCGCCATCGCGGCATAGGCGCCCGCCATGGCGCGCTTGCTGAGCACGAACTCCCACCCTGGGGTGAACCGCTTCGGCGTGACCGTGTAGTCGACCAGTGCTGCGAACGCCGACACCGCCACGGCATCCCGCACCAACGCCGGGCCCGCCGCCTCGCCGCGCCACCACTCGAACAGCACGGCCCAGAACACCGTCGCTGCGGCATGTGTGGCCAGCCCCGTCCCAGTATGGGCAGCATCCACCCCTGTCACACGGCCGGCACTAGGGCCGTTCAGCCAGTGGCTGGTGGCGTTCACCGGCTGTGTCGCAGCCTTGCCCTCCATCCGGGCAAGCAGGGCCAGCGCGGCGGAGGATGTGAGGGTGGCAATCCCGCCGGAGACGGACGCGCGGACGGCTAGGCGGGGCCAATCGGTCATGGGTGCTCTCAAGGTAAGATGTGAGGCTCACGTCTCTGCTCCCTCTCCCTCTTCTGGGAGAGGGCAGGGGGTGAGGGAGCTTGGGATCCCGTAAATGCTGGAAATTGTGCGCGCTCAGCCCTCACCCCGCCCCTCTCCCGTGAAAGGACGGGAGAGGGAGCCGCAAGCGGCGAAGTTCCTGCCGAACGCTCACCGCGCGAACGCCGCGATGTAATTCACCCCCAGATCCCGGCTTGCCCGCCATTTGCGGGAGAACGGGTCGAAGCTCATCCCCGCGCTGTCCGTCATGCGCAGCCCCGCATCGCGCGCCAGCCCGGCAAGTTCCGCTGGCGTCACGAAGCGGCGCCAGTCATGCGTGCCCACTGGCAACAGCCGTAGTAGATATTCCGCCCCCCACTTCGCGACCACGAGCGAGCGGGCCGTGCGGTTGATGGTGGAGACGAACAACCGCCCGCCTGGCTCCAGTAGCGCTGCCAGGTCCCGCATGAAGCCGGCGGGGTCGGGCACATGCTCGATCACCTCCAGCGCCGTGATGGCCGCGAAGCGGCGCCGCTCGGCCACCAGGTCCCCCGTGATCGCCACCCGGTAGTCCGGCGGGGACGTCAGCGCCACGGCGTGTGCCACGGCCGCCGCCACCGGCCCCGGCGCCGCGTCGATCCCCAGCACCGTGTGTCCCGCCCGGGCCAGCGCCTCGGACGCCAGGCCAGCGCCGCAGCCCACGTCCAGCAGCGTGCCCGGCGCCGGCAGCCGTGCCACCACCCAGCCCACCCGCAGCGGGTTCATCGCGTGCAGCGGCGCCATCGGGCCGGACGGGTCCCACCACGCCGCCGCGAGCGCATCGAACCGAGCGACCTCCGCCGGGGGGGCGGCCCCACCCACCCTGCCTTGCGCACTCATGCGGTTGTCCCGACCGGCCATGCCGAGTATGTGATCCTGCTTCGGCGGGGCCACAACCGGCCACTACCAACAATGCCCATTCTTCAGACCCCACTCTTCACACATCGGGACGGCATGGCGCGCATCGTGATGAAGTTCGGCGGCACCTCGGTGGCCGACCTCGACCGCATCCGCAACGTGGCACGCCGGGTCAAGCGGCAGGTGGATGCGGGGCACCAGGTGGCGGTCGTTGTATCGGCGATGTCAGGCGTCACCAACCAGCTGGTCGGCTGGTGCCAGGCGCTGGCCCCGCTGCACGATGCGCGCGAGTACGATGCCGTGGTCGCCACCGGCGAGCAGGTGACCAGCGGGCTCACCGCCATCGCCTTGCAGGAGCTGGGGGTGGACGCCCGGTCCTGGGCCGGCTGGCAGATCGCCCTGCGGACGGACGGCGCGCACGGCAAGGCGCGGATCGAGCAGATCGACGGTAGCACCCTGTTGCAGCGCATGGCGGCCGGGCAGGTGCCGGTGGTCGCCGGCTTCCAGGGCATCGGGCCGGACAACCGCGTCACCACGCTGGGCCGTGGCGGCTCGGACACCTCGGCGGTGGCGCTGGCGGCGGCGCTGCGGGCGGACCGGTGCGACATCTACACCGATGTCGACGGCATCTACACGACCGATCCACGAATCGTGGCCAAAGCGCGCAAACTGGATAAGATCGCCTATGAGGAGATGCTGGAGCTCGCCTCGGTCGGTGCCCGCGTGCTGCAGACGCGCAGCGTGGAGCTGGCGATGAAGGAGAACGTGCGCGTCCAGGTGCTGTCCTCCTTCAAGGATGCACTGGAGGAGGGCACGGGCGGATCGCTGGTCGTGGACGAGGACGAAATCGTGGAACAGGAAATCGTGTCCGGCATCGCCTACTCGCGGGACGAGGCCAAGATAACCGTGCGCCGCGTGCCCGACCGGCCCGGCATCGCCGCGGCGATCTTCGGCCCGCTCTCGGACGCCAACGTGAACGTGGATATGATCGTGCAGAACGTCTCGGCCGACGGCACCACGGACATGACGTTCACCGTCGGCCGGGCGGACCTGGCACTGGCGCAATCCACCCTGGCCGCCGCCGCACCCAAGGTCGGCTACGCCGAGGTGCTGACAGACCCGGACGTCGCCAAGATCAGCGTCGTCGGCGTCGGCATGCGTTCGCATGTCGGCGTGGCCAACACCATGTTCCGGACCTTGGCCGAGAAGAGCATCAACATTCAGGTGATATCCACCAGCGAGATCAAGGTCTCGGTGCTGGTCGGGGCGGAATACACCGAATTGGCGGTGCGTGCCTTGCACACGGCGTACGGCCTCGATGCCGCCTGATATCTCCCCGCCCGACGCGCGCCTGCTTCGCGCCCGGGCGGAGCTCGACCGGCTATGGGCGCCCGGTACCCGGTTCCTGGGCAGCCGCGTCGCCATCATGGGCGGCGCCATGAGCTGGGTGAGCGAGCGCACCCTGGTTTCCGCCATCTCCAACGCCGGCGGCTTCGGGGTGATCGCGTGCGGCTCGATGGGGCCGGAGGCGCTGGCGGCCGAGATCGCGGCCACCCAACTCCGCACCGATGCCCCGTTCGGCGTGAACCTGATCACCATGCACCCTCAGCTGCCGGACCTGATCCGCGTCTGCCTCGAGGCGGGGGTGGGCCACGTGGTGCTGGCGGGGGGCGTGCCGCCGGGCGCCGCCGTGCGGGCGGTGAAGGATGGCGGCGCCCGGCTGATCTGCTTCGCCCCGGCGCTGGTGCTAGCACGACGCCTGATGCGCAGTGGGGCGGACGCGCTGATCATCGAAGGGTCGGAGGCCGGCGGCCATATTGGCCCCGTGTCGCTGACCGTGCTGGCGCAGGAGATCCTGCCGCACCTGCGCGACGTGCCGGTGTTCGTGGCCGGCGGGCTCGGGCGCGGCGAGGCGATCCTGGGCTACCTGGAGCAGGGGGCGGCGGGCGCCCAGCTCGGCACACTCTTCGCCGCCTCGGTCGAATCCATCGCCCACCCCCGCTTCAAGCGGGTCTTCGTGCAGTCCCGCGCCCGGGACGCAACCGCCTCCATCCAGCTGGACGAACGCTTTCCGGTCATCCCCGTGCGCGGCCTGGCGAACGAGGGCACCCGCCGTTTCCTGCAGCACCAGGCGGAGACGTTGCGCCGGTTGGAGGCGGGTGAGCTGACCCGCGAGGCCGCACAGCTGTCCATCGAGCATTTCTGGGCCGGGGCGCTGCGCCGGGCCGTGGTGGACGGGGATGTGGAGCACGGCTCCGTCATGATGGGCCAGTCGGTGGGCATGGTGAGCGCGGAGCAGCCGATCGCCGACATCATCGAGGAGTTGGTGTCCCAGGCGGCGGGCGCGCTCGCCATGCGGGGCCATCCCGCCTACGACCCGGCGTTCTGACCGGTGCAGGGCACGCGGCGGCTGCTCACCCGCTTGCGCGAGTTGATGGCGGCTGGTGCCGCCCCGCTGGCCGACGTGGTGCGCCTGGTCGCGGCCGAGATGGTGGCCGAGGTCTGCTCGCTGTATGCCCTGCGCTCCGGTGACGCGCTCGAGCTGATCGCGACCTACGGCTTGCGGCCGGATGCGGTCGGGCGGACGCGGCTGCGCATGGGCGAGGGCATCGTCGGTATCACCGCGGCGACCGGCCAGATCCAGAACCTGCCGGACGCCCAGATGCACCCGAGCTTCGCCTACCGGCCGGAGACGGGGGAGGAGCCGTTCGCCTCTCTGCTGGCCGTGCCGGTGCGCCGCGCCGGCCACACCATGGGCGTGGTGGTGGTGCAGAATCGCTCCCCCCGGCGCTATGGCGCGGACGAGGTGGACGCCATGGAAACGGTGGCGATGCTGCTGGCCGAGGCGATGGCAGGCGCCGGGGCGACGGCGGTGTCGGAGGATGCTCTGGGCGCCACGTTGCCGCGGCAGTTCGAGGCGTCATCCCTGGCGCCCGGCCTGGCCGTCGGCCCCGTGGTGACCGCCGGGCTGAGCGCCGGGCCGAAGCGGTTCCTGGCGCAGGACCCGGCCGCGGAGCAGGTGCGGCTGGACGGCGCCCTGGTGGCAATGCGCCGCGACTTGGACAGCCTGATCGAGCGCGGCATGCCGGATGGCGACGAGAGCCGCGAGGTGCTCGAAGCCACCCGCCTGGTCGCCGCCGATGACGGCTGGGTGAAGCGCGTGGGGGACGCGATCGGCAGCGGGCTGACTGCGGAGGCGGCCGTGGTGCGCGTGGCCAGTGACCTGCGGGACCGCATGCGCCGCATCACCGACCCCTATCTACGGGAGCGGCTGGCCGACTTGGAGGACCTTGCCGCCCGGCTGCTGCAGGCGCTCGACGGCCGCACGGCGCCGGGCCCGGTGGCGCCGGGCTCGATCCTGGTGGTGCGGCGGTTGGGCCCGGCGCAGTTGCTGCAATGGCACGCGAGCGGCATCGCCGGCGTCGCGATCGAGGAGGCGAGCCCGTCCGGCCACGCCGCCATCCTGGCCCGCGCCCTGGGCATCCCCGCCGTGGGGGCCGTGCGCGGCTTGCTAGACGCCTTGGGCAGCGACGACGAGGTCGTGCTGGACGCCGACGAGGGCCAGCTGATCCTGCGCCCGGACGTGGAGCTGCGGGATAATTACTGCCGCGCTATCGAGGCCCGCGCCGCCCGCCGCGCCGGCTACGGCCGCCTGCGCACCGAGCCCAGCCTCACCGCGGACGGCACCCCCTTCAGCCTGATGCTGAACGTGGGCTTGGTGCTGGAGCTGGAGCAGTTGGACGCCGTCGGCGCCGACGGCATCGGCCTGTTCCGCACCGAGATCGCCATGCTGGCCCGCGGCTCGGTCGCCGACACGGCGGAGCAGGCCGCCCTGTACAGCCGCGTGCTGGACGCCGCCGGCGACCGCCCCGTGCTGTTCCGTACGCTCGACCTGGGCGGCGACAAGCTGCTTCCCGACGCGCCGCAGGCGGAGGAGGAAAACCCGGCGATGGGCTGGCGTTCCCTGCGGGTCGGGCTGGACCGTCCGGCGCTGTTGCGGCGGCAGGTGCGGGCGCTGCTGCTGGCCGCCGCCGGCCGGCCGCTCTCGGTCATGTTCCCGATGGTGGCGACGGTCGCCGAGTTCCGCGCCGCCCGCGGCCTGCTGTATGCCGAGGCGGCCCGGGTGCGTCCCGCCCCGAGCACCTTGCGCATCGGCACCATGCTGGAGGTCCCGGCCCTGCTGTGGCAGTTGCCGACGCTGCTGAAGGACTGCAACTTCATCTCCATCGGCTCCAACGACCTGATGCAGTTCCTGTTCGCCGCCGACCGCGGTACCCCCGCGCTGGCCGGCCGCTATGACATGCTGTCCCCCCCGGTGTTGGACATCCTGGATCACGTCCGAAGCTGCGGCGACGAGGCGGGCGTGAGCATCTCGGTCTGCGGCGAAGCGGCCTCCCGCCCGCTCGAGGCACTGACCTTGGCCGCCCTCGGCATCACGTCGCTGTCGATGCCCGCCTCCGGCCTGCTCAGCACCAAGGCGCTGCTGCGCTCCGCCGACCTGCGCGCCTTCCGCCCCGTGCTCGCCGGCCTGCGGGCCAACGCAACCGGCGAGGCCAGCCTACGCGAGCCGATCGCGGCGTGGGCGCGGGAGCACGGACTGGAAGTTGCCTGACACGGACCGGCATCCGGTTGCGCCGGGTAAGGCTCGGCCGAATTGGCAAGAGCGCTCCGAAACGGCTACACCCGCCTCAGCCACGGACAGTTCGGTCCAACGGAGGCTTGCTTGCGCCCATCTCCTCCCGTCGCCGGTTCCGTTCCCGGCCTCGTCCGCGGCCTGGCGAAGGGTTTGTCATGATGTCCTACGTCGATCCGGAGGGCGTGCCGCCTCCGCCGGGCGCTGCGCGCGTCGGGTCCGAGCTGCGGGCCGCGCGGCAGCGGCTCGGCTGGGCGTTGCCGGACGTGGCGAACGGGTTGCGCATCCGTTTGGTGTACCTTGAGGCGATCGAGGAGGGGCGGCTTTCCGCCTTGCCGGGCAACGCCTACGCCGTGGGCTTCGTGCGAACCTATGCCACGTCGCTGGGGCTGGACCCGGACGAGGTGGCGCGCCGCTTCCGCGCCGAATCGCAGGACGTGAACAAGAAGACGGAGCTGACCTTCCCGGCCCCGGTACCGCAGCGCGGCGTGCCGGCGGGGGCGGTGGTGCTGCTCGGCCTGCTGATTGCCGGTGGCGCCTATGTCGGCTGGCTGCGCTACACCGGCAACGACGACACGCACGTGGCACAGCTGGCCACACCGCCGCCAGACCGCCTCGCCGCCCTGGCCCCGGCGCCTCAAGTGCAGTCGCCGCAGGTCGCCTCGATCCTGCCATCATCCCCGCTGCAACCCCAGGGCGCGCCGGCCCTGGCCACACCGATGCCGGCAGCCCCGCCCGTCCCCGTACCCACGCCCGTGCCGGTCGCCATCGCGCCGCCCGCGCCGGTGCAGCCGCCCGCCGCGATCAACACCCGTCTGGTGCTGCACGCGAAATCCGGCGGCTGGGTGCAGGTGCGCGAGCGGCAGGGGCAGGTGCTGCTGAACCGCGTGCTGCGCGCCGGCGAGACATGGCCGGTGCCGATGAAGCCGCAATTGCTGCTGACCACCAGCAACGCCGCCGCCATCGAGCTGCTGGTGGACGGCGTCGCCGCCCCGGCGCTCGGCAACGGCTTTAAGAAAGACGTGTCGCTGGACCCGGATATCGTGAAGGCCGGCCGGACCGCCAACCCGCCCGGCTAAGAACCAGGAACGGAGCATCGCCGAATGAACTACCGCTCGTACCAGCAGATCGACCGCCGCAAGTCCCGCCTGATCCACGTGGGTTCCGTCCCCGTCGGCGGCGACTCCCCCGTCACCGTGCAGACCATGACCAACACGCTGACCACGGATGTGGCGGCGACGGTGGCGCAGATCCGCCGCAGCGAGAAGGCGGGGGTGGACATCGTCCGCGTGTCCTGCCCCGACCAGGAGAGCGCGCTGGCGTTGCGTGAGATCGTGGCCCAGGTGCGCGTGCCGATCGTCGCCGACATCCACTTCCACTACAAGCGCGCTATCGAGGCGGCGCAGAGCGGGGCCGCCTGCCTGCGCATCAACCCCGGCAACATCGGCAGCGCCGAGCGGGTGCGCGAGGTGATCCGTGCCGCCAAGGACCACAACTGCTCAATGCGCATCGGCGTCAACGCCGGCAGCCTGGAGCGTCATCTACTAGAGAAATACGGCGAGCCCAACCCGGAAGCCCTGGTGGAGAGCGCGCTGGAGCACGCCAAGATCCTGCAGGACAACGACTTCCACGAGTTCAAGATCAGCGTGAAGGCGTCCGACGTGTTCCTCGCCGTCGCGGCTTACCAACAGTTGGCCGAGGTTTGCGACCACCCGCTGCACATCGGCATCACCGAGGCCGGGTCCAAGCGCGCCGGCACCGTGAAAAGCTCGATTGGGCTCGGTTCGCTGCTATGGGCGGGGATCGGCGACACCCTGCGCGTCAGCCTGTCGGCGGAGCCGGAAGAGGAGGTGTTCGTCGGCTGGGACATCCTGAAATCTCTCGGCGTGCGCCACCGCGGCGTGAAGATCATCTCCTGCCCGTCCTGCGCGCGGCAGGGCTTCAACGTGATCCAGACGGTG
>CAXSEK010000004.1:0-17959 GCA_964235625.1 uncultured Acetobacteraceae bacterium | reverse complement strand
CGCTGAACAAACTCGGCATCAACGCAGAGCAGTTCTTCGGCAAGGTGCTGATCACCGGCAGCCACGAGAACGCGGTGCTGGCGTTGCAGCAGGGCACGGTGCAGGTCGCCGCGAACTTCTGGAACGCGCCGGACGACAGCAACCTGACCCGGATGCTGAACAAGGGCATGGTCAAGACCGCCGACGGCAAGCCCGCCACGGTGAACGACTTCCGCATCATCTTGAAATCGGACCTGATCATCAACGGCCCAACCGCCTATCTGGACGCGCTGCCCGACGCGCTGAAGGGGGCGATGCGCACGGCCTGGCTGGACGCCGCGAAGAACGACAAGGCCGCCTTCGACAGGCTGTCGGACGGCAAGAACCAGCCGTTCCAAGCCACCGACAACGCCGCTTACGACGACACCGTCAAGCTGATCACCTTCGTAGACAAGCTGCGCAAGCAGAACGGCTGATCTCCGCGTCTCCGTACGCAGGTGCATAGCCTGGCCGTGCCGCCGGAGCCGCACATCCGGCCCTTGCTGGATGCCTACGCCCGCGCGGTCGCGGCCCGGCGCCGCACCGTCCTGTTCGGCGCCATGCTGATGGTGGCCGCGACGGCACTGGCCGCGGTGGGCGCCGAGGTGCGGCCCGGTGTATTATGGGCAAACATCGGCAATTTCGGCAGCTACTTCGACCGGCTGACCCAATTGGATACCGGCGCGCGGGTCTGGACCGACCCGGTCTATTGGTACTGGGGCCTGCGCCGCTGGAGCCTGCAACTCGGGCAGACCCTGCTGATCGCCTATGTCGGCACCATGACCGGCGCCGTGCTGGGCCTGGTCGGCGGCGTGCTGGCCAGCCGCAACATCACCCCGTCCCGCACGCTGCGCTTCGCGGCCATCCGCGTGCTGGAATTCGACCGGACGGTGCCCGACATCGTGTTCGCGCTGATCTTCGTGGTGGCATTCGGCCTGGGCCCACTGGCCGGTGTCCTGGCGATCACGCTGCACACGGCCGGCACGCTGGGCAAACTGTTCGCCGAGGTGATCGAGAACATCGATATGAAGCCGGTCGAAGGCGTGCAGGGCGCGGGCGGCACGTGGCTATCGCAGATCCGCTTCGGCGTGCTGCCGCAGGTCGTCTCCTACCTTGCCAGTTATACGTTGTTGCGTTTCGAGGTGAACGTGCGCGGCGCCGCCGTCATCGGCTTCGTCGGCGCGGGCGGCATCGGGCAGGAACTGATCGTCGCGATCCGCAAGTTCTACTACTCCGATGTCAGCGCCATCCTGCTGATGCTGCTGGTGTGCGTGATGCTGATCGACGTCGCCTCCGAGCGCCTCCGCGGCCGCCTGCTTGCCGGGGCGCGCGGATGAACGGCGCCCTCCGCCACGACCTGCTATCGGGACGCGCAGTGATCGAGGCCCGGCACGGCGCCCTGCTGGCGGGGCGGGGCGGCCAGGCCGGGACGTTGGCGGCGGCCGTGGCGGGCCTGGCGGTCTACCTGGCAGGGCTGGTGTTGCTGGATATCTCGCCGGTGCGGATCTGGCGGGGCCTGGGCGAGCTGGGCACCCTCGTCGCGCTGATGGTGCCGCCGACCGCCGGCGGACATTTCGCGCTGTATTTGGACGCGCTGGGGCAGACCCTGTCGATCGCCTTCCTGGGGACGCTGCTGGCCGCGATCCTGGCCGTGCCGTTCGGCTTCCTGGCCGCCCGCAACGTGGTGGCGAATGGCCTGGTGCATGTGCTGGCCCGGCGCAGCCTGGACACGGTCCGCAGCATCGACGTGCTGATCTGGGCGCTGATCTGGATCAACGTGGTGGGGCTTGGCCCCTTTGCCGGGGCGCTCGCCATCGCGTCGGCGGATTGCGGCGCACTGGCCAAGCTGATGTCCGAGACGATCGAGACGGCAGACCGCAAGCCGGTCGAGGGCGTGCTGGCCAGCGGTGGCGGGCCCTGGTTGGCCATCCGCTTCGGCTTGGTGCCTCAGGTGTTGCCCGTCTTCGCCAGCCAGCTGCTGTATTTCTTCGAATCCAACACCCGTTCCGCCACCATCATCGGCATCGTCGGAGCTGGCGGCATCGGGCTGCATCTGTATGAGCAGATCCGGGTGTTGGAATGGCAGCAGGCGGCGTTCCTGATCTTGATGGTGCTGGTGACGGTCGCCATGATCGACCTGCTGTCCCGGCGCCTGCGCCTGGCGATCATTGGGCGGCGAGCGGTGTGATCCACGTCAGGCGGTTAAACGCAGGACAGCCGTATCGGCTCCCCACCCTTAGGCTTCCGGCGGCCTGGCTGTTGCTGGCGCCGTCGCTCGTGCCGCTCGTCCTCTTCACCTACGGGCCGGTCGTCCAAGTGATGACCCAGTCGTTCCAGATTCGGCGGTTCGGGCAGCCGATGGCGTATGGTGCCGGCAACTATGTTGCGCTGGCAGCCGATGAGCGGTTCCGGCGCGCCCTGGGCAATACCGCGCTCTATGGCCTGGGCACCATCGTGCCCAGTCTGGCGCTAGCCCTGCTGTTCGCCTTGGCGGTGCGGGATAGCGGCTGGCTCTCATCCCTCACGCGCACGCTGCTGGTGCTGCCGATGATGGTGCCGCTGGTGGCCGCCGCCGCCTTGTTCACCTTCATCTTCATGCCCGGCGCAGGGTTGATCGACCACTACCTCGGCTGGGCCGGGCTCGCGTCGGCGAATTGGCTCGGCGATCCCGGCTTGGCCCTGCCCAGCATCATCGCCGTCACGGTGTGGAAGAACACCGGCTACTATATGTTGTTCTTCCTCGCCGGACTGGCCGCCGTGCCGGAGGACCTGCTGGATGCGGCGCGCCTGGACGGTGCGAATGCGTGGCAGCGGCTGCGCCACGTGATCTTGCCGTTGCTCGGCCCGACCTTCGGCTTCGTGAGCGTGATCGCCGTGATCAACGTGCTGGTGCAGGTGGACCACGTGCTGGTGATGACCAATGGCGGGCCGGCCGACAGCACGAACCTGCTGCTGTCCTATATCTATCAGACGGCGCAGCAGAACCTGGATGTCGGCCGTGCCAGCGCGGCCACCGTGGTGAGCGTGGCGGCCCTGTTCGGCCTGGCGGCGTTCGGCCTCCGCACCCTCGAGCGTGGCATCCACTATGAGAGCTAGGCTGCCGTCTCCGGGCAAGGCGCTGGCCGCTGCCGCCGCCCTGGTCTGGGCCGTGCCGTTCATCTGGATGGTGGTTGCCTCCTTCCGGCCCGGCTATCCGGACGATATCGCCAGCCTGCTGCCGCGCCCACCGCTCGACTTGCAGAACTACCGCGACGCCTGGTCCAGCGGTCACTTCGTGCTGTGGTATGCCAACACCGCGTTGCTCTGCCTGGGCATCCTGGCGGTGCAGAGCGTCACGATCACCCTGGCGGGCTACGCCTTCGCCCGGCTGCGCTTTCGCGGCAGCCGCGTGGTGTTCCTGCTGTTCCTGCTGCAACTGCTGCTGGTGCCGACGCTGCTGATCGTGCCCAACCTGCAGATCCTCGTGGCGCTTGGGCTCTATGACACGCTGCCAGGCATCGCGGCGCCGTATCTTGCCTCCGCCTTCGGCGTGTTCCTGATGCGGCAGACCTTCCGCCAGTTGCCGCGCGAGTATGAGGAAGCGGCGGCAATGGACGGCGCCAGCACGCTGCAGATCATCTGCCACGTGTTGCTGCCCGCCGCCCGGCCGGGGCTGGCGGCCTTCGCAGTCGTCAGCCTGACGGCGCATTGGAACGAGTACCTGTGGCCGCTGATGGCCACCAGCTCACCGGCGCATCAGGTGCTGACCGTCGGTCTGGCGAGCTTTGCCGGGGCATCCGAGAGCGGCGGGCAATGGGGGGTCGTGGCCGCTGGCACGGCCCTCGTGGCGCTGCCGCTGCTGCTGCTGTTCCTGCTGTTCCAGCGCCGGATCGTTGGCAGCTTCGTCTTCTCAGGTATCAAGTGAAGGAGTCCACCATGCGACGGTTCTGTTACGCGGCCCTCGCCACGGCGGCGCTTTGGGCGCGATCGGCCCAGGCCGCGACCGAGATCGACTTCTTCTTCCCGGTTCCCGTGCAGGGCCAACTGGCCAACGAGATGCAGCGCGTGGTGGAGACGTTCAACACCGGGCATCCGGACGTGCACGTCACGGCCAGCTATACCGGCAGCTACGACGACACCTCGGTCAAGACCCGCGCCGCCATGGCCGGTGGCCGGCCGCCCGCGGTGGTGCTGATGAGTGCCAACTACATCCGCGACTACGCCATCACGGGCGAGGCGAGCGTGCTGGACGGCCTGATCCAGCGCGGCAACCAGACGCCCGACCAGTTCATGGACCAGTTCTGGCCTGCCCTGCGGTCCAACGCGGTGGAAGCCGGGCATGTCATGGGCGTGCCGTTCCAGAACTCCACCCCCGTGCTGTACTACAACGTGGACGCCTTCCGCGAGGTGGGGCTCGACCCGGACAAGCCGCCGGTGACCTGGGCGGAGTGGGTGGACGCGGCCAAGCGGCTGACCAAGCGTGACGGCAACCAGGTCACCCGCTGGGGCCTGATGATGAACGAGGTCGAGGACAATCTCATGTGGCTCGTCAGCGGGTTCGCGATGAGCAATGGCGGCCAGTATTTCAACGCCGATTGGGGCGGGGAGGTCTACTACAACGAGCCATCGACACTGGGGGCGGTGCAGTTCCTCGATGACCTGATCCACAAGCACCGGGTCATGCCGGAGGGCGTGAACGACGCCAACGCGATGACCGCGGCGTTCTTCAGCGGCCGGGCGGCGATGATCCTGAACAGCACCGGGGCGCTCGGCTTCGTGCGGCAGAACATGAAGCTGCCATACCGCGTGGCGTTCGTGCCGCGCGCGCTGGTCAACGCCGCGCCGATCGGCGGTGGCAGCCTGATGATCCCGGCCGGCAACAGCCCGGAGCGTCAGCAGGCGGCGTGGACGCTGATCAGCTGGCTGACCAGCCCGGCGGTCGCGGGGCAATGGAGCCGCTACACGGGTTATTTCGCGCCGAACCGTGCCAGCTACGACCTGCCGGAGATGCAGGCCTACTTGCAGCAATATCCGGACGCCCGCGTCGCGTTGGACCAGCTGCGCTATGCCCGGCCATGGTTCGCCACCTATCAGACCGTGCCGGTCCGCAAGGCGCTGGGCGACCAGGTGCAGGCCATGCTGTCCGGCCGCATCAAGCCGGCCGACGCCGTTGCAGCGGGCCAGCGCAAGGCTGACGACCTGCTCCGGCCCTACGCCGAACAGACCGCGCTGAAACTGCCATGAGCGGGTGCACCATCGTCCAGCTGACGGACCTGCACGTCCGGCCGCTGGGCATCGCCGCCTACCGGGTGGCGGAGACCAACATGCTGACCGCGCGGGCGTTGCGCGCCGTGGCTGCGATCCGGCCGGCCCCCGATGCGGTGATCATCACCGGAGACCTGACGGATTGCGGCCTGGCCGCCGAATACGCCTTGCTGCGCGACATGCTGGCGCAGCACCTGCATGTCCCGGTCCACGTCATTCCGGGCAACCATGACCGGCGCGAGGTGCTGCTGGCAGGGCTGCCCAACGTGCGGCACGATGGCGGCTTCGTGCAATACGCCGTTGACGACCTGCCGCTGCGGCTCGTGATGCTCGACACGGTGGTGCTCGGCGCCGGCCATGGCGAGCTGTGCCCTGCTCGGCTGGACTGGCTGGACCGCACGCTCGCGCAGCAGCCAGACAAGCCCACGCTGATCGGCATGCACCATCCGCCGTTCCAGTGCGGCATCGCGCATATGGATGCCATCGCGCTGCGCGACCCGGCCGCCTTCGCCGCACTCGTCCGCCGTCACGCGCAGGTGCAGCGCATCGTCTGCGGCCACCACCATCGTCCGGTCACGGCAATGCTAGGGAATGCGGTGGCGAGCATCTGCCCGTCCGTGGCCCACCAGGTGGAGCTGGACCTGTCCGACGATGCCCCGGCAGCCTTCGTCATGGAGCCGGCCGCTTACCAGATCCATCGCTGGCATCCGGATACGGGGGTGGTCAGCCACGTGGCGTATGTGGAGAGCTATCCCGGACCGTTTCCGTTCCTGCCCGACCCGGACTACCCCGGCCGACCCGGCGGGTAAAGCTTCAGCGGATGCCAGCCCGCATGAAGCTCTGGATGAATTGACGCTGGAAGATCAGGAAGGCGACCAGCAGCGGCGCGGCGGTCATCAGCGTCGCGGCGCTGATCACCGACCAGTCGACGCCCTGGTCGGTGGAGGCGAACACGGCCAGCCCGACGGTGAGCGGCCGGATGCTGACCGAGTCCGCCACCACTAGCGGCCAGAGGAAGTTGTTCCAGTGGAAGCTGACCGAGACCAGGCCGTAGGCGACGTAGGTCGGGCGGGCGAGCGGAACGTACACCCGCCACAGTCGTGTCAGCAGGCCGGCACCCTCCAGCTGCGCGGCATCGTCCAGCTCCTGCGGGACTTGCCGGAAGGTCTGCCGCAGCAGGAAGATGCCGAAGGCCGATCCTAAGTAAGGCAGCGCGATGCCGGGGATCGTGTCCACCAGGCCGAGCCGCGCGACCGTCGTGTAGTTCGCGACCAGCAGGACCTCCGGCGCTACCATCAGCTGGATCAGCACCAGGGCGAACACGGCCTCCCTGCCGGGGAAGCGTATGCGGGCGAAGGCGTAGGCGGCGGGCGTGCACAGGATGAATTGCGCGGCCAGGATCCCGGTGACGAGCAGCACGGTATTGAGCAGATAGCGCGGGAACGGGGCAGCGGCCCAGGCGGTGACGAAGTTGGCGGCGGTCAGCGGGGCGAACGGCACGAAGCGCGTGGCGTAGGCGGCGGGATGGATGGCGGCCCAGACGGCATAGAGCAGCGGCAGCAGCCAGAGCAGGCCCAGCAGCCAGGCGCCTGCCGTGACGAGAGGGCCAGCCTTACCGGTCACCGGTAATGCACACGCCGGCCGAGCACGCCGAATTGGAGGCCGGCGAGCAAGCCCAGGATCAGCAGCAGCACGATGGTCAGGGTCGCGGCGGTCGCGGTGTCGGAGAAACGGAAACCGGTCTCGTAGATGTAGTACAGCAGCAAGGTCGTGGCATTGGCCGGGCCGCCATGCGTCATGACGATCACATGGTCCACCAGCCGGAACGCGTTCACCACGGCGTTCACCAGCACGAACAGCGTGGTCGGCATCAGCAGCGGCAGCGTGACCCGGCGAAAGAAATACCACCGCCCTGCCCCCTCCAGCGCGCCGGCATCGCGCAGCACCGGCGACATGGTCTGCAGCGCGGCGAGGTAGAATATCATGAAGAACCCCGACTCCTTCCAGACCGCGACCACCATGAGCGAGGGCAGCGCCAACGCCGGGTTGCCGAGCCAGTTGTGCCGGCCGAGCCCGAACCGCCCGAGCACCTGGTCCAGCAGACCGTAATCCGGCGTGTAGAAGAACAGCCACAGGTTCGCCACGGCGATCATCGGCAGCATCGTCGGCAGGAAATACGCCATGCGCAGCAGCCCGCGCCCGGGGATGGCGCTGTTGACCGCCAGCGCCATGGTCAGCGACAGCACCACCGAGGCCGGGATGGTGACCACCGCGTAGACGGCGTTGTTGCGGAGCGCCTGCCAGAACACCGGGTCGTCCAGCAGTCCGGCATAGTTGTCGCCGCCCACGAAATGCGCCGGCCGCACGCCGCGGGGCGTGGAGAACACGCTGTCGATCGCGGTCAGCAGCGCGGGCCAGTGCGTGAACGCCACCAGCATGACCAGGGCCGGCAGCAGCAGCAGCCAGGCCTGCACGGCCTCCCGCCGCATTTTACAGGAAGGGGCGCAGGATGCGGGCGCTGTCAGCCTGCGCGTCCTGCATCGCGGCGGCGGGTTGCTTGGTGCCGTTCAGCACGGTCTGGATCTGGTCGGTCAGCGCCTTCTGGATGCGCTGGTTCTCGAACGTCGACAACTCCCCGGTCGCCACGGGGAGGAAATTCCGCGCGACGGCCGCATCCGGCACCTTGTCGAGATACGCCTTCAGCATCGGCGTGTCGTACGCCGCCGGGCTGGTGGCGATATAGCCGGTGCGGATCGACCAGTCGGCTGCCCGCTCGGGCGCCGTCAACCAGCGGA
Organism: uncultured Acetobacteraceae bacterium; assembly: GCA_964235625.1. Lineage (GTDB taxonomy): Bacteria > Pseudomonadota > Alphaproteobacteria > Acetobacterales > Acetobacteraceae > LMUY01. Next base: position 9,902 of record CAXSEK010000004.1, on the reverse strand, counting down.
CGAAACGCAGGCTGGCCTGACGCTCGGCCTGGCTAGCATGCTTGAAGAAGTAGAAATTGCCACCGCCCACGACCGTGCGCGGCGTATCCTTGCCCGGCAGACCGGCGACGCCGAGCGGGAAGCTCGCCTTGTCGCGGAGGTTGGTGAGGTTACCCGTGGTGTGCCAGATGATCGCGGCGTTGCCCTCCAGGAAGTCGGGCGACAGCGTCGGCCAGGCGGAGATGCCCGGCGGCGTGGCATTGGCGACCGTGGCCAGGTCGCGCCAGTAGGTCAGCGCCTCGATCGATTTCGGGGCGTCGAAATAGGTCTCGGTGCCGGCCTCGTTCATCAGGCGCTGGCCCACCTGGTTGGTCAGCGCGCCGAACGTCCACTGCGCGTTGCCGAGGTCGGCGGCGATCTTGATGCCCCAGCGCGACACCCGCCCCGCTTCCGTCCGGGTGAGCGCATGCGCGGTGCGCGTCAACTCGTCCCAGGTCTTGGGAAAGGCGTTTGGGTCCAGCTTCGCCTGCTCGAAAGCCTGCCTGTTGTAGTAGGCGATCATCGTCGAGCGTTGGAACGGCACCGACCAGGTCTTGCCGCCGACATGGCTGTTGGCCATGAACGCCGGGTAGAAGCCCCCCGTCCATTCGGCCAGTCCGTCGCCGCCGATCTCGTCCAGGCTGACCAGGATGTCGGTATCCTGCAGGCTGTGCATCTCGGCGGCCAGCAGCACGGCGAAATGCGGGCCCTGGCCGGCGCGGATGGCGGTGGTGGCCTTGGTCAGCGCCTCGCCGTAGGTCCCGGCATAGACCGGGTTCACCGTGACCCCCGTAGCCTGCTTGTAATCCGCGCAGTAGCCGTCGATCACGGCCTGCAGCGGGCCGCCGACCGCGATCGGGTAGTAGAAGGTGAGCGCCGGCGCGGTCTGCGCCCGGACGATGGCGGGGGCGGCCAGCGCGGCGGCGCCGGTCGCGAGCAGGGTGCGGCGGTGCATCAATTAAACTCCCTCAACAAACGGGTGCCGGTCGCCTGCGCCTCGGCCAACGCCCGGTCCGGCTCGGTCTTGCCGGTCAGCGCGGATTGCAGGGCGACGTTCAGCGCCTCCGTCACCTGCTGGTTGGCGTGGGTGGACAGCTCCGGCACGGCGTATTGCAGCTGGTCGCGCGCCACCGCCGCGGGCGGGAACCGCTCGACATACGCGGTCATCGCCGGCGTGGCCCAGGCATCGGGCCGGGTCGCGACATAGCCGGTGTAGATGCCCACTGGGCGGCGCGCGCCGGGCTGGTGAGCCATTGCAGGAACGTCAGGCTGGCCGCCCGCTGCTCCGGGCTGGCGGCCTTGAACAGGTAGAAGTTGCCGCCGCCGGTCGGGCTGCCGCGCCGCTGGTCGGCAGGCAGCATCGCCACCCCGAACGGGAAGGACGCATTGGCCCGGATGTTCGACAGGTTGCCGGTCGTGGTCCACACCATGGCCGAGCGGCCTTCCAGGAAGTCGCGTGGCGTGGTGCCCCACTCGACCAGGCCGGGCGGCGTCGCTCCGGTCTTCTGCAGGTTCAGCCAGTAGCGCAACGCCCGGCGGGTAGCCGGGGTGTCGTAGGACACGGCCGTGCCGTCTGCGTTGGCCAGTTCGCCACCGGCTTCGGCAACGAGCGCCTGGAACAACCAATAGGTGAAGCCGGTCGCGGGGATCTCGATACCCCAACGCGTAGCCTTTTGCGCCAGCTTGACCGCCATCTCCGCGTTCTCGGCCCAGGCCGCGGGCGGCCGGTCCGAATCCAGGCCGGCGGTGCGGAACAGGTCCTTGTTGTAGTACATGACGATGGTGGAGCGCTGGAACGGCACGCCCCAGTCGTGGCCGCCGATCTGCGTGTTGCGCCGGAACGAGGGGTAGAACGCATCCAGCCAGGCGCCACCGCCGGGCAGCGTGTCGAACGGCACGATGCGGTCGTCGTCGATCAGCGTGTAGGCGTCGGTCGACAGCAGCACCGCCATGGCCGGGCCCCCGCCCGCCTTCAACGCGGTCTGCGCCTTCGTCAGCGTGTCGACGTAGCTGCCGGCGTAGACCGGGCGCACGGTAATACCGGGATGCTCGCGCTGGAAATCCTGCGCGTAGCCGTCGATGATCTTGGTGATCGGGCCGCCGACGGCGACGGGGAACAGGAAGTCGATGGTGACCGGCGCCTGGGCGCGCACGATGGCGGGGGCAGCCAGGGCGGCGGCGCTGCCGAGCAACAGCCGGCGGGACAGGGTCATGCGAGTTCCCTCTGGGATTGCAGCCGTCGCCCGGCCGTGTCGAAGAAGTGCAGGTCGGCGGGCTCGAACCCGATCGCCACCGTGTCCCCGGACGCCAGCGACACCTGGCCGGGCAGCCGGGCGATAAGACGGTGCCCGGCCACGCGCAGGCCGACATTGGTATCGGCGCCGAGATTCTCGACGTGCTCCACGGTCGCGGTGACGCCGCCACGTTCCAGGCGCACGGCCTCGGGCCGGATGCCCACGGTCTCCGCCCCGGCGGCGGCGGGTCCCAGCGCACCGGCAGGCAACAGGTTCATCGGTGGCGTACCCACGAAGCCGGCGGCGAACCGCGTCGCCGGCCGGGCATACAGCTCGGCCGGCGGGGCGTCCTGCTCCACCCGGCCGCCCCGCAGCAGCACCACCTGGTCGGCCATCGCCATGGCTTCCGTCTGGTCGTGCGTGACGTACAGCATGGTCATGCCCAGCCGGCGCTGCAGGGCCAGGATCTCCCGCCGCATGTCCGATCGCAGCTGGGCGTCGAGGTTCGAAAGCGGCTCGTCCATCAGGCACACGCGCGCCTCGGCGACCACGGCGCGACCCAGCGCCACCCGCTGCTGCTGCCCGCCGGAGAGCTGGCCGGGCTTGCGGTCCAGCAGCGGGGTCAGCCCGAGCATCTCGGCGGCATCAGCCAGGCGGCGGCTCCGCTCCGGCTTTGGCACGCGGCGGGCGCGCAAACCGAACAGGATGTTCTCCGCCACGCTCAAGTGGGGGAACAGCGCATAGGACTGGAACACCATGGCGATCCCGCGCGCCGCCGGCGGCAGCCGCGTCACGTCGCGGCCATCGATCTCGACCCGGCCGGCATCGGGCCACTCCAGCCCGGCCGCAATGCGCAGGCAGGTGGACTTGCCGCAGCCCGAAGGCCCGAACAGCATGGCGAAGTGTCCGGCCGGAACGAACAGGCTGACGCCGTCCAGCGCCTTGCCGCCGGGCCAGGCCTTCACCAGCCCATGCAGCCGAAGGGCGGCCCCTGTCACTGCTTTGTTGGAGGACATGACCGGCTGTCTACCGGCCGCTGGAACGGCTGCCCAATGGCAAGTTTATGACAGCCGGCCCCTGCTGCGCCGCGGTCAGTCCAGCGTCGGGTCCAACCGGTCCCGTAACCAATCCCCCACGATGCCGATGCACAATGTCGTCGCCACGATCGTCACACCCGGCGCGAGCAGGATCCACGGCGCCCGTTGCAGGTAGTCGCGCGCGTAGCCCACCATGTTGCCGAGCGAGGTCAGCGGTGGCTGCACCCCAAGCCGCAATCAGCCAATACCCCGATCTGCTAGGCCGCCCAGGACGCCTTCTCGTTCAGCCGCGACCGGATCGCCTCCAACTCGTAGCCGCTCTCTATCCGCGGGGCGCAGTATAGGGCGGGGACCGCCTGCTCGTCCGGGTAGAGTGCCGCGTATTCGGCGGCGTTGTGGAACAACGTGCGGCTGTCATCGTCGACGAAGCTCTCGCTGGCGGCGCCTTCGGCCCAGAGCGCATCATGCTGCGGCAACTCGACGTGGAAATACTCGACCCCGTCGCAAGCGGTATCCACCGTCACGGACCGCCCGTTCAACAGCTGCGCCGCCGGGATTAGCAAGCCGTCGATCAGCATGGCGTGGCAGGGGGAGACGCGCAGATCCTGCGACGGCACCCCACCTCCGAGCGCACCCGCCGCGATCCGGACCGGGCGGATTGCGTGACGCAGGAACCGCCCGTGATAGGCGCGCCGGCCGATCCAGCGCACTGGCTGCAGGGTGCCAGAGATCGTGACCACCAGGTCCCCGATGACGAGCGCCTCGACCGCCACCTCGCCCCGTGCGGTGCGGATCAAGGTTCCCCGGCAGAAGCAGGCTGGGGTTGGCGCCAGGGCCACGCCGCGGATGTTGATGCTTCCTGTCGTGCCTGCCAGCAGTTCGGAGAACGCCTCGCTCGACGCCTGGGTCGCCGTTGTATCGGCCAGCGTGTCGGTGATGGCATAAAGCCCGGTGTCGCCGAGATCGTTCAGCGGAACTGTGGTCGTGTAGAGCGTCACGGCCCCCGTTGCCGCGTTGACGCTGCCCGTGAGCCCGATCAGCCCGGTATCGCCGGTCGAGGTGGCGCCGCTGGCGTTCGAGACCAGGCCGGTTGTGCCATCCAGCCCGGTGGACAGCGTGTAGTCGAGCTTCCAGGTGCCACTGACGAGGCTCCACTTCTGCAGGCCGCCGTCGCCGAGGCCGCCCTGTTTGGGAGCGCCGCCATCGGCGACGTAGAGCGTGGTTGAGTTCGCGAAGAAGAAGTTCTCCGGGCTGAGATTGAAGGTGCCGCTGCTGCCATCGACGCCGTTGCCGTTCGTGCCGTTGAGCGTCACGCTCTTGCTCAGTCCGGGCAGGGCGGTCTCGGTCGATGTGCCCGTCGGTTCGGCCGTGCTGAAGCTGGCGATGTCGGACGTGCCGCCGCCGGTCGGCTGCTTGCTGTCCTGCGAGACGTAGAGTGTCTCCGTGCCGGTGGCGTTTGACAGCTCGACCGTGCGCGCGTCGGTGCCGGTGTTGATCGCGGTGGCGGTGCTGGCGCCATCCTTGGCCAGGAACACGCCTTGCGTCGTGTCACCCTTCACACCCTGACCCGCGACGTAGAAGCTGGTGCCGTCCACGGTCGCGACGCTGCGGGGGTTGTTTGTGTTGTAGACGCCGAGCAGGTTGGTGCTGTCGTCGACAGTGCCGTTACCGCTGATGTCCACGATCGCGCGCGGGACCAGGGTGTAGCTACCGCCAGCGGGCTCGACGCTGTAGCTCTGCGCCTCGGCGGTGTTGCCATAGACGTTGTTGCCGCCCGTCTCGCCGGCATTGTAGGTCAGGTAGTTGACGTCGTAATCGGCGATCACCAGAGACTGGCCGTTGGCCGCCAGCTCGAGCGTACCCTCGCTGGAGGAGCCGAATTCGCCGGACACGGCGGAGGGGAGCACCAGCGTGCCGACGACGTCGCTGCCCATAGGCAGATTGGGATTGATCTCGACAAGTTCGATCGGGCTGGCCTGGTTGTCCCCGACGCCGGTGGCGCCGCCGACGTTACCGGTCTCGCTGATGACGATATCGCCCGGGGTAAACTGAGTGATCGTGCCCGACATGAAACTGCCTTCGCGTAAACTTGGGCAGCCTGTAACTCCGGTGACAGCACGGGCCAAGTTGCAGATTTATGACATACTGAACGCGGTCAGGGTCCGAGAACTCGACTGGAGCAGCGATAATGCACGCTTGCGCCCGGATACGGCCGCACGGTCCAGGCTGGCTCCCTCGGGCCGAGATGGCGTCCTGCGACATAGTCGATTGTCGTCTCGCCCGGCGAGACCAGACCGACCCTGGACCCGAATACAATCGACAGGTTGGACAGCGTCATCCGGCCTTCGATCTCCAGAGCGCGGGTCGCCACGCCGACGTACTCTGGGCCTGTGCGGCAGACAGGCAGCCGGACCACCAGGGTGAAATCGACCCGGCCCGAACGGATATCGGACGGCAAGCGCTCCGTGACCTGGTCTTGCAATTCGACCTGCACCGCCTGGTTGGCTCTCGTGAACCGGCTGATGATCGGCGCCTTCCACGTGGCCGCCGGGGGCATCGTCACGCCCCGGCGCTGCCGACCGTCATGCCGCCACACACGTATAGAACCTGGCCGATGACGAAGCCGCTGCGAGCGTCGAGCAGAAACGACACGGCATTGGCGACGTCCTCCGGCTCGCCCATCCGCTTGACGGGAATGCCCTCGATGAGGGCGCGTGTCTTCGGGCTGTTGTGCGGGTTCGCGCGCTCGAACAATTCGGTGCGGATGGGGCCGGGCCCGACGGCGTTGACGGTGATGCCGTCGCCGCCCAGCTCCAGCGCCCACACCTTCGCCATCTTGCAGGCCGGCCCTGGTCGCGGCGTAGACCGTGCGGAACTCCTTGCCGAGCGCAGCGCGGGACGAGATGTTGACGACCCGGCCGAACCCCGCCCCCTTCATGCCCGGCAACACGGCTTGGTTGCTTTGCAGGGCAGCCCGCTGGTTCAGCGACACCACCGCTCCAGGTCGGCAAAACTCTGCTCCTCGACGGGGCCGGGGCGGACGACGCCGACGTTGTTGACCAGCCTTGTGATCGGGCCACCCGGCAACGCAGCCAGCAGGGCCCGCGCGGTGTCGCCGGGGTCCGACAGGTCCGCCCGGATCACGCCCTCGCCATCCTCCCGGTCTATGATGACGGACCGCAGGCCGTCCTCCCGGCACCGCCGGTGATTAGGACCCGCTCGGTCATGCTGCCAGCCTTGCAGGGTTGAGGCGCTCGCGGGGAACGTAGACGGTGCCGTCCATGATGTGCCGCGCCGTCCGGCTGAAGCCGAGCATCCGGAACGAGACGCCGCCCACCTGGTTCGACGGCTACGCCTCCACGCTCACTGCCGTGACGCCCATCGGGTGGCCGATCCGCAGCTTGCCCGTGGTGGCCGCCTCCCTCCCGATCACCTGGTTCACCAGCGTCCCCGGGATCCGAGATGCCGGCGCAGCCCACATCGAACGACGCGGTCCGGTTGAGCACCCCGTTCAGCTTGGAAAAAGTGGCGTTGCGGACACGGTCAATGGGAATGCCCGAGACCGTCGCCAGCTTGGGGTTGAGTGGTCGCGTGATAAGGTGGAGACGGCAGCGCCGCGGGCCATGGTGCCGATCGTGTCACGCGCGGCCGGGCCGAGGACGCCAACGACCGCGAGGCGCGAGCAACCGCATGCTGGCCTGCCATTGCGGCGAAGGCGGGGGGGGGGTCGGAATGCCCTGCCGTCACCAAGCCGCTCAGGATCTGGCGGATGCCACGCACCCTGTGCTGCTCCTCCGGTATGCTGCGGGGCCGTCTTGCCGCTGAACGTTCGTTTGCGGGAAGGTGCTGGTGCCCCCGATGGATGCGTTATGGGCCCGCATAGCGCTGGCGTCATAGAACGCGGCTCTAGGCGGCTTCGGACTCGATCTTGCCCTGGAATTTTGCAAGGAAGTCATTGCGGTCGATCTGGCCCATATCGACCGCCTTGGCATTGCCTGCGGCGATGAAGGTGACGTCCGTGATACCGATGACGTTAAGGATCAGCCGGAGATAGTGGGTCGCAATGTCGCGGTCGCGGATCGGTGAGCCCTCGGTGTAGACGCCGCCGGAGGCGAGCAGCACGGTCGCCTTCTTGCCGGCGACGAGGCCGCTGCCGTCCATGCCAAGCGTCAGGCCCTTCCGGACGATGTGGTCGATCCACGCCTTGAGCGCGGCAGGCACGTTGTAGTTGTAGACTGGGGTGGCAATTACGAGATGGTCGGTTGCCAGCAGTTCGGCGACGAGTTCGTCCGACAGGCGCAACACCTCCTTCATTTCGGGCGAGTGCTGCTGGGGCGGCGTGAAATAGGCCTGGAGCCAGGGCGCCGTCACGAACGGCAAGTCGGTTTCCATCAGGTCGCGATCAACCACTTGGCCGCCTGGATGCGCCGCCTGCCATTCGGCGACGAAGCGGCTGGTAAGGCCGCGTGAAATCGAGTGGTCGCCGCGCGGGCTGGTCTCGACGACGAGAAGCTTGGTCATAGGTGTTCCTCCTTGGGCGTGGGGGTCAGCCGAAGCGGAAGCCGGAAATCGGCTTGCCGAGGGCATGGCCGTGGAAATGGACGGTGCCGTGCTCGCCCGACGCCGCGCCGGCCGCGACCATCAACGGCAGCAGGTGATCCTCGTGGGGTTGCGCATTGCGGGCGCAGGGAGCGTCTTCCCAGCGGATCAGCGCGCTATCGCGCGTCTCGCCATCGGTCATCGCCAAGCGCAGCCACGCATCGAACGCTTCGGCCCTGGGGTCTACTCCCCCACCCTCGAAGAAGCCGCGCATGTTGTGATAGGTCTGGCCGCTACCGAGGATCAGCACGCCCTCGCTCCGCAACGGCTTGAGCGCACGCCCGATTGCAAGGTGGGTGGCCGGATCGAGGCCGTGCTGCAACGAGAGCTGCACCAGCCGGATGTCAGCGTCGGGCACCATCACCTTCAGGGGCACGAACACGCCGTGATCCCAGCCGCGTGCCGGCTCGGTATTGTTGGGGATCCCAGCGGCCGACAGAAGATCGCGCACGCGCCCCGCCAGATCGGGCCCACCGGGGGCCGGCCAGGTCAGCCGATAGGTGTAGTCGGGGAAGCCCCTGTAATCGAACAGGAGCGGAGGAGACGCGCCGGCATTGACGGTCGGGACAGTCTCTTCCCAATGGCCCGAGATGGCGAGGATGGCACGCGGCCTTTCGGACAGCGTGGCCATGAAGCCGCGCAGGTAGGTTTCCAGCTCGCTCCATGTCTCGCGCATCGGTCCCGGCTCAAGAAAGAAACAGGGGCCGCCACCATGGTTGATGAAGAAGGTCGGTTGCATGACAAATCATATGGCCCATCGACGCCGGTGACGGGAGCGATGAAGATGAGATGGTCTCTATCGGCTGGGATGATGGATGATCGGAAGTCTTACCCTTGACCAGCTTCGCGTGCTGGTCGCGATCGTGGACACGGGCAGCTTCTCCGCGGCAGGCCGCAAGCTCGGGCGCGCGCAATCCGCCATCAGCCAAGCCGTAGCGACGTTGGAGGGTGGGCAGGGCGTTACGCTGTTCGACCGTTCGGGGTTCCGGCCTGTGTTGACCGACGTAGGCCGCGCGCTGGTGGGACAAGCTCGCACCGTCCTGTCCGGTGCTGCCCGTTTTGAGGCACTCGCCGCCGGCACGCGCGAGGGACTCGAGCCCGAGCTGGCTGTCGCAATCGATCCGCTGGTTCCGACCGCAGCCTTCATCGATAGCCTGCACGCGCTACGAGTCCAGTTCCCCTACCTCCCCGTCAGCTTCTCCACCGAGGGTCTGGGTGGGGCCGAACGGAGGTTGCGCCGGGGGGACGCCGCGCTCGCGCTTTGCATTCTGTTGCCCAGCGTGCCCGACGATGTGGCGGCCCTGCCGCTGCTCGGTATCAACCTCATTCCTGTCGTGTCGCCGGCTCACCCCTTGGCCTTGCTGCACCGGCCGGCAACGCGCGCCGACCTGGACGATCATGTCCAGCTCGTGCTGTCCGACCCCGCCGCACCCGATGGCCCGAGCTACGGCGTCATCGGCACCAAGGCTTGGCGCTTCGTCGAACTCGGGCGGCGGCTGGACTTCCTGCTGGCGGGTCTGGGCTGGTGCCGAATGCCCGAACACCTCGTTGCACCGCACTTGGCCGATGGCCGCCTTGTCTCCCTGGCGATCGAAAGCGATCCCGCCCGCGCGGCGGGCCGGCTGACAATCTACGCCGCTCACATGCGGGATCGCTCCCTTGGCCGGGCCGGAGGCTGGCTACTCAGCGATCTGCAGGCTCGCCTCGCCTTGAGCCAGCCGGTCCGATGACCACCTTACACCTACACCGTTTAGACCAACGAGATGCCACCACCAGCACGGACGCTATCGGGGAGATAGGAGCGGCCTTTCAGAAACGCCACGAACGTCCGCAATGCCGCTGATTGGTGACGACGGCTTGGAAAGTAGAGGTAACCCTCGACGCCGCCACCGGCTGGGGCCGGGCTTGCCTAACTAAACTGATCTGTAGCAACGCTATCCGCCGGCGAACGGACCGTTGATCAGCCATCCAGCTTCGCGACACGGTCCCAGTAAGGTGGACGCCCGAAGCGACT
>CAXSEK010000003.1:10714-19811 GCA_964235625.1 uncultured Acetobacteraceae bacterium | reverse complement strand
GCCGCTGGCCGACGCACGGCGGGTGATGATGGAGCAGGCGGCCGAACTGCACCTGGCGGCCAGCCTGCCGCATGTGACCGGCGACTACATGGGCGAGCACTGGCTTGCCAGCTTCGCGACGCTGGCGCTGGATGAGGTATGCAGCGGGGTGCGCACTGGCTGATCGGGGCCGCCGGCCGTGAGGCGATGCCGTGTCAAGCGTGGATCGGCGTCATAACAGCGTTTGTTCTGAATGTCTTATCGTTGACGCCCCTCCTGCCCGCCCTGTAGCGTCCGCCCCCACTGGATGAGGCGTTGCATGACGAAGTCGGAACTGATCGCTGAGCTGGCGGCGGCCAACCCGCATCTGCTGGGCCGTGACGTGGAGATCATCATCGGCACGATCTTCGACGAGATCACCGCAGCGCTGGCGCGCGGCGAACGCGTGGAGCTGCGCGGCTTCGGTGCCTTTACCGTCAAGAAGCGGGACGCACGGACCGGCCGCAACCCGCGCACCGGCGAGGCCGTGCCGGTTGACGAGAAAGCCGTGCCGTTCTTCAAGGCAGGCAAGGAACTGCGCGAGCGGGTCAACCGCGGCGGCAAACATGCGCGCGTGACGCGCGAGAGGGTGATGGCTTGATGCTCGGACTTGTATTCGCCGCCCCGTTCCTGCTGTTCTTGGTAATCTTCGCGCTGTCCAACCGCGCCACCGTGCAGGTCGGGCTGTGGCCGACGGACCTGCTGCTGGTGGTACCGCTGTCCCTGGCCGTGCTCGGTGCCGGGGCGTTGTTCTTCGTGCTGGGCGCGTTCGTCGCCAGCCTCAGTGCCGCGCGCGAACGCCGCCGGGCATGCCGGGCCGAACGCCGCGTGCTGGTGCTGGAGCGCGAGGTGGAGACGCTGCGCCCCCGCCCGGGCCGGCCAAGCAACGCCATCGGATCTGGCACCGCCCTACGGACCATCCAGGGCTGACCATCCCGCGCGCCCGCTCCACGGAGGTCGCGGTCAAGATCTGCGGGATCACAACGTCTGACGTGTATGAGGCGGCGCGAACGGCCGATTACGTCGGCTTCGTGTTCTTCCCGCCCTCGCCGCGCTACGTGACGCCGGGTCAGGCCGCCGCGCTCACGGCTGCGCCGGGCCCGGCAAGAGTCGGGCTGTTCGTGGACCCGACGGACGACGCCGTTGCCGACACCCTCGCCGCCGTGGCATTGGACGTGCTTCAGGTCGTGGCGTCGCCGGCCCGTGCGGCATCCCTGCGCGCGCAGTTTGGCCGGGAGGTCTGGCGCGCTGTCGGCGTGCAGCACGCGGCGGACCTGCCGCACGCCATGGACGGAGCCGATGCGTTGTTGCTGGACGCCAAGGCACCGCCCGGCGCCACCCGGCCCGGCGGCAACGCCGTGACGTTTGACTGGGCCATCCTGCGCGCCTGGCCTGCCCCTGGCCCGTGGCTGCTGGCCGGCGGCCTCACCCCCGGCAACGTCGCCGACGCCATCGCCCAGACCGGTGCGCCCGCCGTCGACGTCAGTTCCGGCGTGGAACGGTCACCCGGCGTCAAGGATCCGGACCTGATCGCGGCCTTCCTCGCCGCGGCCCGCGGCGCCCGGCGTTGACCGGCAACGGAATTGTGCATGATCCGGCACAGCAACCATATCATAGGGTGACACGGACCACGGCCGCGCATCCGTGACCGGCCAGCTTGGAGGAAAGGCAAGACGATGCCCCGAGTGATCACGACGATCGAGGACCTCCGCGTCCTGGCCAAGCGGCGGGTGCCGCGGATGTTCTACGACTACGCCGATTCCGGCTCGTGGACCGAAGGCACCTATCGCGCCAACACCACCGATTTCAGCAATATCAAGCTGCGCCAGCGCGTCGCCGTAGACATGACGGACCGCACGCTCGCCAGCACCATGATCGGGCAGCCGGTCGCCATGCCGGTGGCGCTCGCCCCCACCGGGCTCACCGGCATGCAGCACGCCGACGGTGAGATCCTCGCCGCCCGCGCCGCGGCAAAGGCCGGCGTGCCGTTCACGCTCTCGACCATGAGCATCTGCTCGATCGAGGACGTGGCGCAGAACACCGACCAGCCGTTCTGGTTCCAGCTTTACGTCATGAAGGACCGTGCCTTCATCGACCGGCTGATCGACCGTGCGAAGGCCGCCGCCTGCTCCGCCCTGGTGCTGACGCTGGACCTGCAGATCCTCGGCCAGCGCCACAAGGACATCCGCAACGGGCTCAGCACCCCGCCCAAGCCCACGCTCGCCAACATGATCAACCTGGCCACCAAGCCGCGCTGGTGCTGGGACATGCTGCACACCAAGCGCCGCTCATTCGGCAACATCCACGGCCATGTCGAGGGCGTGGCCGACATGAGCTCGCTATCGTCCTGGACCGCCACGCAGTTCGACCCGCGGCTGAGCTGGGACGACGTCAAGCGGTTCCAGGACCGCTGGGGCGGCAAGCTCATCATCAAGGGCATCCTCGATCCGGAGGACGCCGAGCAAGCGGCGAAGACGGGGGCCGACGCGATCATCGTGTCCAACCACGGCGGTCGCCAGCTGGACGGCGCCATGTCGTCCATCGCGGCACTGCCAGCCATCGTCGACGCGGTCGGCTCCCAGGTCGAGGTGCTGATGGATGGCGGTATCCGCTCCGGGCAGGACGTGATCAAGGCGCTGGCCCTGGGTGCCAAGGGCGTGTTCATCGGCCGCGCCTTCCTTTACGGGCTGGGTGCGATGGGCGAGAAGGGTGTCACGATGTCGCTCGACATCATCCGCCGGGAGCTCGACATAACCATGGCGCTGTGCGGGCTGCGGGATGTCAGGGACGTGGACCGCCGCATCCTGGCCCACCCGCCGGCTGCCGGCCCTGGAGCGAGCGCCGGGGCCGCAGTCAAACCGGAGTTCGGTCACGTTCGGGTGGTGTCGGGTTAGGTCGAGCCGCCTCATGCTCGGGCCGCATCTCGACCCTAAGTCATTGGAACTATGATCTACGTCGGGGCGGCAAACCCCTCCAACACGATCTTCCCCCTGGTCCGCCCGCTCTCGATCATGGCGTGCGCCCGGCGTAAATTGGCGGCGTCGATCGGCGAGAGGCGCTCCGTGATCGTCGTCCGCAGCGTCCCGTGGTCCACCAGGCGTGCAACCTCGTTCAGCAGCTTGCCCTGCTCGCCCATGTCCGCCGTCGTGTAGGCCGAGCGGGTGAACATCATCTCCCAGTGCACTGACACGGACTTGAACTTGAACGGCAGGATGTCGAGCGTGGCCGGGTCGTCGATCAGCCCGAAGCGGCCCTGGGGTGCCACCATCTCCGCGATGTCGCCGAGATGCTGGCCGGTCTGCGTGGTGCAGAACACGAAGGACGGCGCCCCGGTACCCAAGGCAGCGATCTGAAGGGCCAGTGGCTTGCCGTGATCGATCACGTGGTGGGCGCCCATGTCCTGCACCCAGGCCGCGGTTTCGGGGCGCGAGGCGGTGCCGATCACGGTGAGGCCCGTGAGCGCGCGGGCGAGCTGGATGGCGAGCGAGCCCACGCCGCCGGCCCCGCCGATGACCAACAACACGGGGGCGGCACCTGGCACCGGCCGCCGGACGTCCAGCCGGTCGAATAGCATCTCCCAAGCGGTGATCGCGGTCAGCGGGATCGCGGCCGCCTCGGCCCAATCGAGGCTCGCCGGCTTGCTGCCCACGATCCGCTCGTCCACCAGGTGATACTGGCTGTTGCTGCCGGGCCGCCCGATCGCGCCGGCATAGTAGACAGCGTCGCCCACGACGAAGTCCTGCACGTCTGGCCCGGTCGCGTGCACAATCCCGGCGGCGTCCCAGCCCAGCACCTTCCACCCACCGGCCTCCGGTACGGCCCGCTTGCGAACCTTCGTGTCGACGGGGTTGACCGAGACGGCTTTGACCTCGACCAGGATGTCGCGGCCATCCGGCTGCGGCATCGGTAGGTCGATATCGGCGAGCGAGTCCGCCTGCTCGATGGGCCGTGAAAGTTGGTATCCGACTGCGCGCATGGGATGCCTCTGTGCTCTGCATGTCAGAGATGGCAGGGATTGAGGCGGAGTGCGAGGCCGCCAGGCGCGGCTCCGCTCAGGCTGGCATGCCGAACAGCCGCGCCGGCTGGAGCCCACCTCGGCCGCGAACACCAGAGTGTCGAACCCCGCCATCCTCCCGGGTCGGCGTTACGGGAATGTTAACGCGCCACCGGCATCCTGCGCCGCATGCCTTGGGCGAAGACATTCCTGATTCTCTGCCTGCTCTCGTCGTCGTCCGCCCGCGCCAACGAATGCGAGGAAGCCGGGCACGGCGCGGAAACCGGGGCCGGGCTGCCGGCCGATCTCCTGGTCGCCATCGGCCGGGTCGAAAGTGGGCGGCACGGCGAGGGCGGCCGCGTCGCCCCCTGGCCATGGTCGGTCAACGCCGCCGGCCAGGGCTACTACCTGCCATCACGGGCGGAGGCGGTGGCGCTGGTCCACAGCCTGCAGGCACGGGGCGTGCAGTCCATCGATGTCGGCTGTTTCCAGGTGAACCTGTTCTACCATCCGGCCGCGTTCACCAGCCTGGACGATGCGTTCGACCCCGCGAGCAATGCGCGCGCCGCGGCGTCGTTCCTGCATCGGCTCAAGGAAGTGGCGAGCGGTTGGGCGGAGGCGGTCGGGCATTACCACTCCGCCGATTCCGCCCGCGCTGATCCCTACGCCCGCATGGTGATGGCGTCGTGGCATGGCGGGGCGGACATGCCGGCGCCCCCGCTCTCGCAGGTCGCGATGCTGGTCCGCGTCTACGTGCCTGGCGGATCGGCCCCGGGCCTGGTGCGCAGCGCGGGCACGCGGCTTCCGGTGGTGATCGTGCCATCCGGCTCCCGGTCTTAGCGCCGCTGTTAATCAATGAGTCATTTCGCCGTGGCTTAATCCACCCATGGCCACCGCGCCGTGCGGCGGCGCCTCTCCGGCAAAAGCCGGGCCTTGAACAAGCCAGCCGGCCAGCCGCCAAACCAAGGCTGCGGCACATTGAAGGAGTGCAGACATGATCGAGTTCATCAAGACCTGGCTGGAACTGAAGGTCGACCGCCGGGCCGTGACGGCCCTGGAATACGGCCTCATCGCCGCTCTCATCGCCGTCGTGATCATCGGCGCCGTGACGGCCGTCGGCACCAAGCTGACCGCGACGTTTACTACGATCGAGAAGTCCATTTAGCGGCAGAGGGGCTGCCGGGCTGCAGCCCCTCTCTCTGCGGAGCCTCAACCTTTGACCCCACCGTCCGATGCACCCCAACTCCTCCTGGTCTCCGTCGGCCTCGCGCTGTTCGGAGTGGCCTGCATGCAGGATTGGGCCGTGCGCCTGGTTCCCAACCGCATACCCGCGACGATCGCGGTGACCGGGCTGCTCCTGCGCATCATGGACGGAACGATGGTCGCCGGGCTCGTTGCCGCGGCGGTCGTCTTCGCCATCGCCGTGGTCTGCTGGCGGCGGGGATGGTTGGGCGGGGCGGACGTCAAGTTGTTCACGGCGGGTGCCCTGCTAGTGGCGCCCCGTGCCGCCACCGGCTTCGTGCTCGCCTCCTGCCTCGCCGGCGGTATCTTAGCCCTTGCCTATGTCATGCTGTCGTGCGTCGTCCCGCCGCCTGCGGCCGGCCGCCCGGCCAGTCTGCTGCGCCGCTATTTCCGGCTGGAGCAGCGGCGGCTGCGGCGGCGTGGCCCCCTCCCCTACGCGACCGCCATCGCGGCCGGCGCGGCCTTCATCCTGCTCCGGGGCTGACCTATGCTCGTACGCCTTGCCGTGTTCTGCCTTCTGGCGCTCGGTCTCGGCGGTTTCGGGACCGTCGCCTGGCTGGCGACCCGGCCGCCGCCGGCGGCCCCCATCGCTTTGGCTGCCGCACCGCCGCCGCCGCCGGCCCACCATTTCATCCTGGTCGCCAATGCGGTGCTGCGGGCCGGCACGCTGCTCAAGGCGGAGGACCTGGCATCGCAAGACATACCGGAGGTCACGGCCGGCGCCCAAGAAGACAGCACCGCCACGCGCGCCGGGCTCACCGGTGCCATGCTCCGCCGCAGCCTGGCCCACGGTGACACCGTGCTCTCGGCCGACGTCATGCGGCCGGGTGACCACGGCTTCCTCGCCGCCGTGCTCGGACCGGACATGCGCGCCGCGACCGTGGCCGTCGACAACGTCAGCGGCAGTGCCGGATTGATCTGGCCCGGTGACCGCGTGGACCTGATTCTGACGCAGGCCCTGGATGATCCGGCGTTGCCGCCATCCCGCCGGGTTGCCGCCGAGACCGTGCTCGCCAATCTGCGCGTCATCGCCATCGACCAGCTGCTCGCGCGCGGCGTGGCCCCCGCCGGGGATGTCGGCGCGGGCCGCACCGTCACCCTGGAGGTGACTCCGGACCAAGCCGCACGGATCGCCGTCGCGACCAAGCTAGGCCGCCTGTCCCTGGCCGTCCGCTCCGCCGACGAGACCGGCAGCATCCACGACGCCGCCATCAAGACGACCTGGAGCGGGGACGTTTCGGCCGCTTTGGCTCGCCCTACACCACCCTCGGCAAAAGACGCCGGGCTAACGCTGCGCCTGTTTCAGGGTGCGGCCGACGGAAAGGAGTTCCGGTTCTGATGCTCAAGCGCACGGTCGTCCTCATGCTTGCCGCACTTTGCCTGACCGCGGCCAGGCACCCGCAGCCCGCTGGCCAATCGATCCAGATTGAGGCCGGCGCCGGCCACGTAATCACGTTGACGGCTGCCGCCGCGAGCGTGTTTGCCGCCGATCCCAAAGTGGTCGAGGTCCGTCCCGCGAGCCCGACGACGCTGTTCCTGTTCGGCGTCGCACCGGGTCACACGACGGTCGCGGCCATGTCGGCCGGCGGGCAGCCGATCGCGCAGCTGGACGTGACGGTCGGCCCGAGCGGCTATGCAGCCACTGCCGCGAACGCCCAGATCGAAGCGTTGATGCCGGCCTCCAGCCTCGCCTCCCAAGCGCGGCCGAATGGGCTGGCCTTGGGCGGCATGGCGGGCAGCCCGGCCGAGGCGGAGCGGGCCGCGGCGATCGCTCGCGCCGGGCTTGCGGACAAACAGAAGCTGGACAACCGCACCGGCATCACGTCGTCGGTACAGGTCAACCTCCGCGTCCGCGTGGTGGAGATGTCACGCAATCTCACGCGGGAGCTCGGCGTGAACTGGCAGGCGCTGGCCAATGTCGGCGGCCGGTATGGCACGCTCGGCTTCTCCTCCGCGCCTGCCTTGGTGCAGGCCGCGAACACCCTCGCCAGCAGCGGCTACAACTTCAACACCGCGGGCAAGGTGCTGGATATCAACAACGTGATTGACGCATTGGCCCAGGACCAACTCGTCCACGTCCTTGCCGAACCGAACATCACTGCGATGAGCGGGGAGACGGCCAGCTTCCTGGTAGGTGGTGAATTCCCGATCCCCGTCGCGCAGTTCGGGGACACGATCTCGATCGAGTTCAAGCAGTACGGCGTCAGCCTCGCCTTCGTGCCCACGGTGATCAACCCGGGCCGCATCAGCCTGCACGTCCGCCCGGAGGTCAGCCAATTGACCCAGCAAGGGGCGATCACGCTCGGCCAGGGCAGCAACAACGCCATCCAGATCCCCGCCCTCCAGGTCCGCCGCGCCGACACGACGGTCGAGCTTGGCAGCGGGCAGAGCTTCGCCATTGCAGGTTTGCTGCAGGACAGCACGTCGCTGACCGCGAACGGCGTGCCGTTCCTCGGCGACATCCCGATCCTGGGCGCGCTGTTCCGCTCCGACAACTTCCAGCGTAACGAGACGGAGCTCGTCATCCTCGTCACGCCCTATCTGGTGCAGCCCGTCAGCAGTACCGCGGCCTTGACCACCCCGGACGCCGGCTGGCGTCCGCCCAATGATCTCGAGCGGATCCTGTTGCTACGGCAGAAGGCGCGTGGCCAGGCCGATAACGGCGCCATCCGCCCCATAGTGCCGGGCGACGCAGGGTTCATCATCCAATGAGGCCCGTCATAAGCGCCTGCCTGGCGGTGTGCCTGGCCGCCTGCTCGGTCGCGGACCCGCTGACCCGCCCCGGTGTGTGGCATCCCACCGGTGCCAACGACGCGAACCTGGCAGCGATGGTTGCCGACCCGGATGATCTCGTGACCGGCGTGCCGAACCGCATGGCCGATGGCCAAGTGGCGGTGGCGGCCGTGACGCGGTACCGGGCCGGGAAGGTGAAGAACCTACCCGACTCGTTCATCTCCAAGATCGCACCGATCACCGTCAACAACGGTGCATCACCAGCCGGTTCGGCGGGGGACGAGTGATGGACGGCGCTAGCATCGTTTCCCCCGGCAGCACCGACACCACGGCGCGCACGGACCGCTTGCCGCTGATCGCCTTCATCGCCGATACGGAGACGGAGAACGTGCTGCGAGAAGGGCTGAGCCAGGCCATGCCCAGCGGCGTCGATATCCGCCGCGGCAATGTGCGCACGGCCCTGTCCGTCCTGTCGAACATCGCGACGCCGCGTGCGCTTGTGATCGACATCACGGGCGAACAACAGCCGCTCGGTCTCCTCGGGGATCTGAGTCACGTGCTCGAGCCGGATGTGCAGGTCATGATCGTCGGTGAGCGGGAGGATGTGGCGTTCTACCGCCAGGTCACCCGTACGCTCGGGGCCTCGGAATACCTCTACAAGCCGCTCGTGCCGGATATGGTTGCGCGGTTCTTTGGCGCGCAGGTCACCCGGCAGACCCCGTCCAGCGCGCCGCTCGGCGGCCGCCTGGTGACGATCACTGGCGTGCGCGGTGGCGTGGGTGCGACCACGATCGCGGCAAATCTCGCATGGCTGTTGGCGGATGCGGGGCGCCGCCACACGGCGTTGCTGGACGCCGATCTGCAGACGGGGACGGCCGCGTTGCTGCTCGGTGCGCAAGGCAGTCCGGGCCTGCGCTCCGCCCTGGAGCAGCCGGGGCGCGTGGACGAATTGTTTGTCGAGCGCGTTGCCACGCCGATCGGGGAGCGGCTGCATGTCCTTGCTGGCGAGGAGGCGCTCGCGGATCAGCCAGGCTGTGCGGCCGGCGCGGTGGAGCGGCTTGCCGGCCTGCTCCGCCGCCGGTTCAACATCGTCGTGGCTGACGTGCCGTT
>CAXSEK010000003.1:0-10614 GCA_964235625.1 uncultured Acetobacteraceae bacterium | reverse complement strand
GGCTTGCCGGCCTGCTCCGCCGCCGGTTCAACATCGTCGTGGCTGACGTGCCGTTTCGGCCGGCACCGCTCTCCCGCGATTTGCTGGACCTCACCCAGCAGCGCGTGCTGGTCACGCCACCGACCTTGGCCGGCGTGCGGGACACGCTGCGGATGCTCGCCCTCCCCAGTGGCCCGGCCCAGGCGCGGCGCGCGGTCGTGGTACTCAACCGTGCCGGGATGCAAGGCGGCCTCAGCCGCAAGCAGATGGAGGCAGCGCTGGGTATGGCGGTGGATGTCGTCATCCCCGACCTGCCACGGCCGGTCGGCATGGCCGAGCGGCTAGGTGAACCTGCCGCGAAGGCCCGCGGGCCGTTCCGCACGGCAATGTCCGAATTGGTGCGGGAAGTCGCCTTCGCGTCCACGCTCACCTCGCCGAAGCGGCGGACATGGCGCTTCCGTTGAGCGGCTTCGGCCGCCGCACGGTCGAGTCGGCGGCGGCCGCTCTGCCGCCGGACGCTCGGCCAAACCAAGCCACCGCGCCCCTGGCGGAACTACGGCAGTTGTGCCTGACCAGGCTTGACCCTGCCTCAGTCGCGGGCTTGGCGCCCGATCGCCTGGCTATCGAGGTGGAGCGCCTGCTCGCCGATATCGCCACGGAAAAGCGCACCCAACTGAACGGACGGGAGCAGCGTCAGCTGGCGAGTGAACTCGTCAATGACATGCTGGGCCTCGGGCCGCTCGAACCGCTGCTGGACGATGACGGCGTGGCCGACATCATGGTCAACGGCCCCGACCGTGTCTTTGTCGAACGGGCTGGGCGAGTTTTCCTCTCGAACGTGCGATTCCGTGATGCAGCGCATGTCGCCAACATCTGTCAGCGCATCGCCGCTGCGATGGGCCGCCGCGTCGACGAGAGCAGCCCGATGGTCGACGCTCGGCTGAAGGATGGCAGTCGTGTCAATATCGTGTTCCCGCCATTGGCTTTGGACGGGCCTTATATTTCCATCCGCAAGTTCGCCCGCAAACGGATCGACTTCACCAAGCTGGTCGAGTTCGGGTCGATGAGTGCAGGGGTCGCGAAGATCCTCGAGATCGCGGGGCGGTGCCGTCTGAACGTCATCATCAGCGGCGGCACCGGTAGTGGCAAGACCACGCTGCTGAACGCCATCAGCCAGCTGATTGACAGCACCGAGCGCATTGTGACCGTGGAGGACGCGGCAGAGCTGCAATTGCAGCAGCCCCACGTCGTCCGGCTGGAGACACGTCCGCCCTCGCTGGAGGGCCGTGGCGAGGTGACACAGCGTGACCTGGTCCGCAACGCGCTGCGCATGCGGCCGGACCGGATCATCGTCGGCGAGGTGCGCTCGGGCGAGGCGTTCGACATGCTGCAGGCCATGAACACGGGCCATGACGGGAGCATGTCCACGATCCACGCCAACACCTCGCGCGACGCCGTGATTCGGATCGAGAACATGGTCCAGATGGGTAATTTCGGCCTCGCGTCGAAGTCGATCCGGCAACAGATCGTTGGTGCCGTGGACCTCATCGTGCAGATCGAGCGCCAGCGAGACGGCGGCCGCCGGCTTATCCAAGTGACCGAGGTTTGCGGCCTCGAGGGGGACGTCGTCATCCTGAACGACATCTTCGCGTTTGAGTTGACGGGCGAAGGCCATGATGGGCGGTTACAAGGCGCTTACCGCGTCAGCCGTGCCCGGCCGACTTTCCACGAACGCCTCGCCTATTTCGGGCTCGACCGCGCCTGGGCGACGACGCTGGAGGAGGCCGAGCGATGCCAGCCATGACTTCCCTTCTCTTCGTGGCCAGCCTCCTGCTGATTGCTTTCTCGAGCGCTGGCATCGTGTTGCTACGTGCAGACGCACGCCACCGCCGTATTCTCGCGCGCATCCACGCGATCGCTAGCCCGCATCGCCGGGCCGGCGCACCTGCTGCCGCCACGGCTCGGTTGATGAGCGTCATCCCTGCGGCGACCGTCAAATTGAAGCTGAAGGCGCTGATCGGCATGGACCCGCATCGCCGTGACGCTTACCCGCTCAGCCCGATCCTCGTGATACCGGTTACGCTGATACCGGGTTACGCGGCTCAGTGGCTGCTGCATGGCCTGCTCGGCGGGTTCGCCTGGCTGTTGCTGCCGGTGGCGGCGCTTGGCGTGACGCGGTCGGTCTACCGAGGTAGCGATGCGAAACGCACGCAGATTCTATACAAGCAATTTCCCGACGCACTGGCGATGATCGTGCGCGCAGTCCGTGTCGGCATACCCGTGACCGAAGCGTTGCGTGCCGTCGCCCAGGAGGCATCGGAGCCGACTTCGCTCGAGTTCCGCCGACTTCATGACCAAGTAGGCGTAGGGACCGCCTTGGCGGATGGCCTGCGGGAGATGGCCGCACGCAACCGCCTCCCCGAATACCGCTTCTTCGCGACGGCCCTTGCCTTGCAGAGCCAAACCGGTGGCGGGTTGACGGAGACGCTGGAGAACCTTGCCGAGGTCGTCCGCAAACGCCTCGCGCTGCAATCGCGGGGTTACGCCCTCGCATCGGAGGCCAGGACCAGCGCCGGCGTTCTGACCGTGCTGCCGGTGTTCTCGTGTGCTGCGCTGGCGGTATTGAACCCGGACTACATCGCGTCCCTGTTCGAGCCCGGCAGCGGCCAGACCCTCTTCGGGGTGACTGTCGTCTGGCTCGGCATGGGCATGGTCGTCATGCGTCTGATGATCCGCAAGAGCCTGTCGTGAACCCGCTGCTTATTGGCGCCGGGTTTCTGGGGCTGCTCTGTTCGGTATCGGCCTTGGTGCTGCTGCAAGCGGAGCGATCGCAGGACCGTCTCTCAGTCCGAATCACGTTTGTTCAGGCAGCTGCGGGAATCGAGAGTCCACGCAGCAGCAATGGTGGCTCCGGCGTCTTGCGTGGGATCGCGACACTCGGCTGGTTCATAGCCCGCAGTGGCCTGCTCTCAGCCAAGACCGTAGCTGAGCTGGAACTCACCTTGTCGGTTGCCGGGTTCCGCGGCCAGAGCGGCTTGGGCTTGTTCGTTGGCAGCAAGATGCTGCTCTTTGCTGGGTTGCCGGCGCTTGGCTGGTTCGGGCTCGGTGCTCTCGGGTTCTCGGGCCTCACACATCTCGGCGGCACTGCGGTTGGCGGCATCATCGGATTGTTAGGTCCGGACTACGTCGTAAGGTCCATGCGGGCCTCGTACCTGAAGCAACTCGACCGGGGGCTGCCGGACGCGCTGGACATGATGGTGATCTGTTCGGAGGCCGGGTTGCCGCTCGAGCCCACCATCGCCCGGGTCGCGAGTGAGATCGCCCACACGCATAGGGCGGTCGCTGATGAACTGCAGCAGACTGCGACCGAGCTCCGCATGTTGGCGGACCGCCGCACGGCGCTGCTCAACATGGGCGCGCGTACCGGGCTGGAGCCGCTCAAGCGGCTCGGCACGACGCTGGTGCAGACCATGCAATACGGGACGCCGCTGTCACAGGCACTGCGCCACCTCTCCGCAGAGATGCGGACCGAGATGTTGACCCGGTTCGAGGCACGAGCTGCGCGGCTTCCCGTCCTGCTGACCGTCCCGATGATCGTGTTCATCCTGCCCACCGTCTTCGCCGTCGTGGGCGGGCCCGCGATGCTCAAGGTGCTCTCATCGCTTCACCACTGAATACGGAGACCGCAAAATGCGCTTCCTGCTCCTGCTCGTCCTGTTGCTGCCGGCTGCCTGTGCATCGGGCAACCCTGACCGCCTGAGTGAGAAGCCGCCCGGCCTGCGGGTGGCCCAAGCAGCGCTCGCCAGCGGCGTGCCGGAGGCCGCGCTGACGGTCGCCCGGCGCCGCCTCGGCGAGAACCGGGACGACGTCGGCGCCCTGCTGATGGAAGGGCAGGCGTTGACCATGATGGGTGAGCTGGGCAAGGCGGAGGCTAGCTTGCGCCGTGCTGCCCGGCTGTCGCCGGGCTCGGCGGGCGCGCAGTTCGGGCTCGGGCGGGCGCTGTTGCTCGAGGGGCACGCCGGCGAGGCCGAGGCGGCGTTCAATGCCGCGCTCACAATGGCGCCGGGTGACGCGCGGACCCTGACCAACCTCGGTATCGCCCGCGACATGCAGGACCATCATGCCGAGGCGCAGCAGGCCTACAACGAGGCCCTGCATGCCGACCCGGACCTGGACGCGGCCCGGGTCAATCTTGGCCTATCGCTTTCCCTGGCGGGAGACCCTGCCCATGGTGCCGACGTCTTGCGGCCGCTTGCCGGCAACCCGGACGCGCCGCGCCGGGTCCGCCATGATCTTGCCACCGCCCTCGCCATGTCCGGCGACCGTGCCGGCGCCGAGGCAATCCTACGGACGGACCTGTCGCCGGAGCAGATACCCATGGCAATGGCGGGCTTCTCGGCCTTGCGGGCGCCGTGAGCGCACGCTGGTCACCATTGCTTAACGGTTTCGCTCGAGACTGGGGTCACGATGCGCTCCCGCTTCTTCCGCACTCTCCCGGGCTCCCGCTCCGGCGCCGCCGCGCTGGAGTTCGCGATCGTGGCCATCCCGTTCTTCGGGCTGGTGCTCGGGATGATGTCGGTCGCCATCAACCTCTATCTGCAAGTCGCGTTGGACTTTGCGCTTCAGCAGGCGGTGCGGCAGGTCCAACTCGGCCTGGTCCCAGCCACGATGACCGCGGCGGATTTCACGGCCAAGGTGTTCTGTCCCGTGTTCGTGGTCTTCGCGCCGTGTTCCGGCCTGCTGATCTCGGTCCAGCCGGTGGCGGACTTCACGGCCTCCACCATCACCGCGACGGGCCCCTCCCCGTCGTTCTGCGTCGGCGCGCCCGGCCAGCTGATATATGCCCGCGCCGTCTATCAGGCGCCGCTGCTGGAGACGATCTACACCGGCGCCGTGGTGACGCCGGCCGGGCCCGGCACTGGCGGCAGCAGCATCGTCTCCGCCGCCGCCTTCGCGAACGAGAACCCGTCCGGCACGTCGTTCGCGGCTGGTTCCGGATGCTGACACTGTGGCGCGCTCGGCGCGGGTTAGCTGCGCTCGAGTTCGCGATCGTCGTGCCTGTCCTGCTGACGCTGCTTTGCGGCGCGGTGGATTTGTCCCGCGCGATCGTCATGACACGGCGGCTGACCGTTGCGGCTGCCTCCACGGCCACGATCGCGACGACAATGGCCGTGCAGGCGAGCAACCTCAATTCACTGAGCGGGCTTCAGGCCTGGCAGGCAACGACGGCACCATTCGCCCTATTCCCGGACTGGCTTGCCTCGTCCTCCGGCGGCAGCTTCTCGATCACGCTGTCGGCCGTGACGTTCACGTCCTCTCGGTCCGGCACCATCGCGCACGTCGCCTGGAGCGTCGCCAACCCGAGCGGCCAGGCCCGGCTGCGTGCCTGTGGCACGCTCTCCCCCGTCGCGGACAACGCACCCAGTAGCTTGACGGGGTTGCCGACCGACGTATTCGGCGCGACGTCGATCCTGGCGGCAGACGTGTCTGGCGTGTTCGAGCCGCTGTTCACGTCCGTCTTCCTAGGCCCGCTGACGTTGCAGCGGTCGGACTACGTTTCGCCGCGCATCAATAATGGCGTCACGTTGGTGGGCCGGTTCCCGGGACCTGTCGCCACCTGCTCGATTCCGTCATGAGGGTCTGGTGCTGCCGGCGCGCGAACGTCGCTCTGCTAACGGCGCTGCTGGCCTTGCCGATGACGGCGCTCTTCGGGCTTGCGATCGATTTCGGCAATGCCGCGCTCGCCCGCGCCCGGCTGGATGCCGCTGCCGACACGGCCGCGTTGTTGGCCACCACGGTCGCGTCCAACCAGTCCCTCGCGGGGGCCGCGACCCCGGTCGCCACGGCACAAACCGCGGCCGCGCAGCGGTTCAAGGCCGAGGCCGGGGCGCAGCAGAACGTGACGCTCGGGCCTGTCGCGGTCTCGGTCACAAATTCCGGCTCCCTCTTCACCGCGGATGTCACGTATCAGGGCACGTACCAGACCTATTTCGGCGGCCTTGTGGGGGTCGGTCAAATCAGCTTGACCGGTGCGTCCGCCGCCAGCCTCTCGCTCAATCCGTTCGTGGACATCCAGATCCTGATGGACGTGTCCTCCTCCATGACGATCGCGGCCACACAGTCCGACATCAACAGCATGCAGGCGCTCACCGCCGCCTACGTCCCGAGCGGCCCGGTGCCCGGAAACGTCGCCGTTGGGGAGGGATGTGCGTTCGCCTGCCACTGGTCGATGGCGGGCAACGACTACCTCGCCCTTGCGAGCAACAACCGCGTGACGTTGCGCATCGACGTGTTGCGGGCAGCGGTTGGGAATCTGATCACCAACGTCGCGGCATCGAACCAGCGCAACGCGTTCCGGCTCGGGCTGTCGACGTTCGCCCAGCAATTCAGCGTCATCTACCCGACGAGCAGCAACATCAGCGGCGCATCCACCGCACTGGCAAAGATCGCACCGGACATCAACGATTGTAGCAATAACTGCCCGGAAACCTATTTCGGCCAGGCCATGGCCGCGCTGGGCCCGGTCGTCGGCACGTCCGGCAATGGCGGGAGCCAAGCCACCGCGCAGAAATTCCTCTTCATCGTCAGTGACGGACTGGTCGATCAGTATGATCCTCGGAACCGCCAGATCGGGCCGATCGACCCGTCCGACTGCGCAGCGCTCAAAGCGGCGGGTGTGACGATACTGACGCTTTATACACCATACCTGCCACTCACCAACAACGCCTTCTACAACACGTACGTCGCCCCCATCCAGTCGCAGATCGCGCCTCAGTTGCAGGCCTGTGCGTCATCTCCCGCCATGGCTTACCAAGCCTCGAACGCCGCAGACGTCGATACGAGGTTGCGAACCATGTTGGCAGCTGTGGTCCAGACGTCCGGCCACCTGACCCATTGACCGTGGAGCGACGAGGGCTTGGGGGCGTCTACCTGGCCTTCTACAGAGTCTACCAATGGTGCATCAGGATCTGAAGGCAGGAAAGGGCGAATGGCACTGCAGGTATGGGGAGCGAAGCCGGTTCGGGAGAACTCGCCAACTGCACTCATCGTTCTGCCGATCGAACCTAAAACCGGCCGCCGGGCTTGCGCCAGGCGGCCGGTGACGGCGGCTCCCGTTATTGGTCTTACTTTGCCGCTGCCTATTCGTGGCTGTGGACCAACCCGTCATCGTGGGTGTCCAAGCCGACGCGCTTCATCACGGGCGTCTTGCCGTCGTCGAACTGGTCGTGCTCCGTGCTGCCGGCCATCGCCATGCCGCGCTCCTTGTAGCCCAGGGCCAGCTTGAACATCGCGTCGTTCAGGCTGTGGAAGCCGGCCAGCGTCATGAACTGGTATTTGTAGCCATGGCCGCGATGCGCTTCTGGAATGTCGCGATATCGTCGTGCGGCAGTTTTTCTTCAGTTGAACGACGGCGAGCAGGCGTAGGCCAGCATCTTGCCAGGGAGCGGGCGCATCGTCTTGTCCTTCGGTCGGTGTCACTGAGTGAAGAATTGACATTTCTACCGCTCGTAGCCAGCACTGAAACCCGCAATCCCGCGAAATCCTGTCGTCAGGCTAACATGAAGCGACGCTATTCCGTAAAGTTTGTAAAGTGAGCCGGCCGTTGATCGGCCGCACCGTCCGCCGTGTCCGCCTCGAGCGGGGGCTGACGCAGCAGGTGCTCGCGAGCCGCCTGGGTATTTCCGCCAGCTACCTCAACCTGCTCGAACACGACCAGCGCAACGTCACCGCCTCACTGCTGATCAAGCTAGCGGAGATACTGGACGTGGATCTCGCCGCGCTTTCAGGCGCCTCGGAGCGCAAGTTGGAGGTGGGGCTGCGCGAGGTGTTCGCCGATCCGCTGCTGGCCTCGGAGCCGGTGCCGGACACCGAGATCGAGAGCCTCGCTGCCAGCAGCCCCAACGCGGCCCGCGCGATAATGGCGCTCTACCGCGCCTGGCGGGTCGCCCGCGAGGATTCCAGCGCCATCGCACTGCCGTCCGGCCGCCGCCTGCTGTTGCCGAACGAGGAGACGCGGGACCTGTTCAACGACCGTGGCAACCATTTCCCATCGCTGGAGGACGCGGCAGAGGCGCTGGTCGCCGAGTTGGGTGCCGCGCCAGCCGAGACCAACCACGCCATCGCCGAGCGGTTGCGCCGCCGCCACGGGCTGGTCGTGCGCGTGTCCCCGCTGGAGGGCGCGCTCCGCCGCTACGACCCGGCCGACCGCGTGTTGACGCTGTCCGAACAATTGCCGCGGGAAAGCCGCGGCTTCCAGTTGGCGTTCCAATTGGTGCTGCTCGAGGCACGGGACGCGATCGAGGCGGTGCTGGAGAGTGCCGCCCCCACGACGCAGGAATCGGCACAGCTGATCCGCATTGGGCTGCTGAACTATGCCGCCGGGGCCGTGCTCATGCCCTACGCCGCCTTCGCCGGCACCATGCGGCAGATGCGGCATGACGTGGAGTCGGTGGCCCGGCATTTCGGCGTCTCGTACGAGCAGGCATGCCACCGGCTCTCCACCCTGCAACGGCCCTCGCAGCGCGGCATTCCGTTCTTCTTCCTGCGCATCGATCCGGCGGGCAATGTCAGCAAGCGGTTCTCCGGCGCCGGCTTCCCGTTCGCGCGGTTTGGCGGCTCGTGCCCGCGCTGGATTGTGCACGGCGCCTTCGTGACGCCGGGCTCGCTGCAGGTGCAACTGGCCCAGCTGCCGGACGGGGCCACCTTCCTCTGCTTCGCCCGCAGCGTGGTCGGGGTCGCGGCGGCCTGGGGTGATCCACCACCGGTGCACGTGATCGCGATGGGGTGCGACGCGGTGCACGCCGCCGACCTGGTCTATGCCGACCGGATCGACCTTGCGGAGGCGGCGGTCGGGATCGGGTTGTCCTGCCGGTTGTGCGATCGGCAGGGCTGCCGCAGCAGGGCGTTCCCGCCACTTGAACACCGCCTGGCGCTCGATCCGCACACGACCAGTGACAGTCCCTACCGCTTCACGCCGGCCCGATGAGCGACCTTTATGGGCCTTTTATAACAAAGCCTAAGCGGCATCGCTCACGCGCCTGTGATCGGACTGATTGAGCTCCGCCGCAATCCCGCCCCGGTTCCGCGGCTTAACAAGGACTGGCCGCGGCCTATAACCATCGTTCCTCCCTGTCCCTGGACACCTTGTCCGGCGGACCAACCTGAAGAGATATCCATCATGCCCGATACCGGCCTGGACGCAGTCAGCACTGGGCGGCACTTAGGCGTGCTTGTCGTGGGGCTGGGCGGCGCCGTTGCCAGCACGGCCGCGGCAGGCATCGAGATGCTGCGTGCCGGGTCGAACGACTTGGCCGGGCTGCCGCTTGCCAATGTCGGCGTTTCCGGGTTGGCGCCATACCGGAATCTGCATTTTGCGGGCTGGGACCTGCACTCGGAGGATCTCTCGGCCGCCGTGCGGGAGCATCGCGTGCTGGACCGCGAGCAGACGGAGATGGTGGATGCGAGCCTGTCCGCGATGAAGCCGTGGCCTGCGGTCGGCAGCCGTGACTTCTGCAAGAACGTGGATGGCGACAACAAGATCACGGGCGGCCACCGTGACGCGGTGGAGCAGATCCGGGCGGACATTCGCAACTACCGCGAGTCGACCGGGGTGCGAAACCTCGTCGTGATCAACCTCGCCTCAGTCGAGCGGTGGCCGGATCTGAAGCTCGAGGTGCTGCAGAACGCCGCCGCATTCGAGCGTGGGCTCGATGGCAACGACCCGGCGATCAGCCCTGCCATGCTCTACGCCTACGCCGCAATCGTCGAGGGCGTGCCGTACGGTAACTTCACGCCAAGCCTGGCCGCCGACATCCCTGCGTTGACGCGGTTGGCCGATGAGCGCTGCGTGCCCGTCGCCGGAAAGGACGGCAAGACGGGGCAGACCTTTATCAAGACGGTGCTGGCCCCGGCGTTCCGGTCCCGCTCGCTATACGTCGAGGGCTGGTTCTCGACCAACATCCTGGGCAACCGTGACGGCTTGGCTTTGGACAACGCCGACAGTTTGCGGTCCAAGTTGAACACCAAGGGTTCGGTGCTCGATCAGATCCTGGGCTACCCAGTGGAAGACCACCTGGTCAACATCCAGTATTACAAGCCGCGCGGCGACAACAAGGAAGCCTGGGACAACATCGACCTGGTCGGCTTCATGGGCCAGAAGATGCAGATGAAGGTGAACTTCCTCTGCCGCGACAGTATTTTGGCGGCGCCGCTGGTGATCGAGATCGCCCGCGTGCTGGACCTCGCCAAGCAGCGTGGCGACGGTGGCATCCAGGAACAGCTCGGCATCTTCTTCAAGGCCCCGATGACGCCTGCTGGCAAGCGCGAGGAGCACTCCTTCCCCGTGCAGGAGCGCAACTTGCTGGACTGGCTGGCTGCGGCCTAATGGATGGTGGCGGAAACGCCGCCCGTAGGGTTGGCGGTCTCGGCGCGCTCACTTCGCTTGCGGCTGAACTTGGGGATTTGAAGCGTATCCGGGACACGTCCTCGCCGGATAGCCTAGCCGTGCGGGCGTTCCGCAACGGTTGGGCGCGTCTGGCCACCGGCGAGGATGCAAAGGTGGTCGCGATGTCGATCACCGCGGACGCGCTGGCGGCGTCTCGGCTCGGTGGAATTAACCGTGATATCTTGCAGGCG
>CAXSEK010000002.1:0-20997 GCA_964235625.1 uncultured Acetobacteraceae bacterium | reverse complement strand
GTCCAGCAGGGGGCGGAGGCAGGTTTCCAGGCGGTCGATGAAGGTCTCGCTAGCCTCGCTGCGGATCACGCCGCGCAGCCCCGCCAGCCCCGCCTTCGGCGCCGGGCCCCGCAGGCCCTCCCGCTCCAGCCAGCGGGCGGCGCTGCGGCAGGCGGCGGGGGCGAGCCCGGCGGCGGCGAGCGGGTGCTTCAGCAGGGCGAGCAGAGGGACGGGGCTGAGCGCCTCCGCCGCGGCGTCCGCGAGCAGGCGCAGGAACACGGCGGGCGGCGTGTCGGCGAGGATCTCGCCCGCGCTGTCATCCGCCACGACGCCGAACCGGCCCAGCTCGACCGCGACCCGGCCCGCGAGGTCCCGGTCGGGGGTGACCAGGGCGGCGCGGTGGTCCGGCGTCTCCAGCGCGCCGCGGAGGATGAGGGCGATAGCGAGCGCCTCCTCCTGCTGGTCGGCGGGGGTCAGGCGCGAGAGGCCGGCTTTGTCGAGCGGGACGGGGTCACGCCATGTGGCAAGGGCGGCGGCGGGGAGGAGGGCGCGGTTGAGGAGGGTGGTGCGGGTGGGAAGGCTTCTCCCTCTCCCGTCCTTCACGGGAGAGGGGCGGGGTGAGGGTAGGCTGCGCACGTTGCCTCCGGTGGCCACGGGATCCCAAGCTCCCTCACCCCGGCCCTCTCCCGAAAAAGGGAGAGGGAGAAGTGGCAACACGTCCCCCCGCGTCGCCCCCAGCCGGATCAGCAATCGGCGCAGCCCGGCCTGCGAGTGGCTGTCGTCGAGCGCCTCCCATGTCGCCTCGTCCAGATCCAAATCCAGCCCCGGCAACACCACCCGGCCCCGCGGCAGGCCCGCCACCACGCGGAGCAGGCGTGCCACCGCCGGGATGCCGCCGGTGGAGCCGGCGGCCAGCACCGGCGTTGCCGGGGGTGCCGCGGCCCAGGCCTTCGCCTGCGCGTCCAGCAGCGCCACCTGGCGTGCGGCCGGGTTCGTCAGGGCGTTGTCCGCCAGCCATTGCGGCCAGGCACGGGTCACGATGGTCAGGAATTCGAGCGTGATGCCCCAGTGCTGGGCGTAGTCCTCGGCGACCAGCGTCGGCAGCACGGTGGAGAGGTCGATCTCCGCCCGTTCCGCCTCGTCCATCAGCGCCGCGAGCTCGACCGCCAGCGGCCAGGCCTGGTCCGCCGTCACGGGAGCGCCGAAGCGGCCGTCCAGCGCCATCACCAGCCGGGTGAGCTGCGCCAGACGCGTCGGCGCCGGCACAGCTTGCGGCAGGGACAGGCTGCCGGCCAGGGCGAGTGGTGCCTCGTCCAGTGCGCCGAACGCGGTGATGCGGGGCAGCAGCAGCGGGCGCCCCTCGGTCTGGGCGAGGAACGCGTCCACCAAGGCGCGCGCGGCCCGGCGGGTGGGCAACAGGATCAGGCCGTCGGCGACGGCGAGCGGATCGTCCCCCGCCTCCGCCAGCCAGGCAGCGGCGAGCGTGTCGAGGAACGGCTCGTGCGGCGCGAGGGTGGCGAGCTTCACCGCGACTCGCCGGTCTCGTTCGCGTGCAGGGCCACCTCGGCGTGGGACAGGTCCGCCGGGCGGGAGAGGTGGAACCACAGCCCGTCATGCACCACGGCGCGGATCCGCCCGGTGGCAATGGCGCGGTCCCACGGCAAATTGGCGCTGAACGGCGGCGGGGGCGGGTCGGCAAACAGAGCGGGGGTGGCGAGCTGGATGCCGGCGAACAGGTAGGGTGCCACCTCCCGCTCCCGCCGGCGGCGCAGCTTGCCCCAGGTGTCGAGCGCGAAATCCCCCCGTCCGACATCGCCATGCACCTGGAAGGTGCGGTGGACCAGCAGCACGCCGTCCATCGCTTCTGGGTCGAAGGCCTCGGTCATGCGCTCGAGCGCGGGGGTGGGGCCGTCCACCCAGAAGCTGTCGCCGTTGACGACGAAGAACGGCGCGGGCTGCAGCGCCCCGGCGGCGAGGGCCGCGGCGACGGCCCCGCCGGTATCCAGCAACGTCTGCTCGGGCCGCAGCACGGTGGTGGGCCCACCGCGGCGACGGCCCAGATGGCGCTGCACCAGCTCGGCCTGCCAGTGCGTGTTGACCACCACGTGGGTGACGCCCGCGGCCAGCAGTCGGTCCAGCGCGTGGTCCATCAGGGTGCGGCCGCCGAGCGGCAGCAGCGGCTTGGCGGTACGCTCGGTCAGCGGGCGCATGCGGCTACCGAACCCGGCTGCCAGCAGCATGGCCTGCTTGATGACGGGCTCCGTCACAGGACAGCGCGGCCGGGCCAGCCGGTGATGCGGGCGAGTCGCGCGTCGCCTTCGGCATGGGCGAGCGTGACCTCCAGCGCGTCCCGCGGGCGGAGGGCGCCCAGGCGGTCGGGCCACTCGACCACGACGACGCCGGCGCGAGCGTCGTCCCAGCCGAGTTCCACCACGCCGCCGGGCCCGTCCAGCCGCCACAAGTCGAAATGGGCGAGCGGGCCGGCCGGCGTGTCGTAGTCCTGCACCAGGGTGTAGGACGGGCTGGGCACGTCCAGCGCTGGCTGCCCGGTGGCGGCCCGGATCAGGGCGCGGGCCAGGGCGGATTTCCCGGCACCGAGCGGTCCCTCCAGCAGCACGGCATCGCCTGGGCGAAGTAAGGCGGCGATGCGGCGGCCGAGTGCCTCCGTCGCGGCGAGATCGGAGAGGTGCAGGCGGGGGCAGTCCAGCGTATCGAGCATGGAGGCAGGGTTTACCCGGGCTGGGCGGCGCTCGCCAGCCTACGCACGGGTGCTTGCGTACGGAGCAACCGGCGCTAGGTTCCGCTCATGGGCGAGATCATCGAGACGGACGTGGCGATCGTGGGCGCGGGGCCGGTGGGCCTGTTCGCCGCGTTCGAGTGCGGCATGCTGAAGCTGCGCTCGACGCTGATCGACGCGTTGACGGAGGTTGGGGGGCAATGCTCGGCGTTGTATCCGGAGAAGCCGATCTACGACATCCCGGCGCACCCGGCGATCGCCGCCGGGCACCTGATCGCGCAACTGGAGCAACAGATCGCCCCGTTCGCGCCGCCCCGCCTGCTCGGGCGCCGGGTGGAGCGGCTGGAGGGGGGCAGCGGCGCGTTCCGCCTGCATACCGACCGCGGTGACGAGGTACACGCCCGTGCCGTTCTGCTGGCGGCGGGGGCCGGCGCGTTCGGGCCCAACCGGCCGCCGCTGGAGCGGTTGGACGCGTTCGAGGCGTCGGGCGCCGTTCAGTATTTGGTGCGCCGGCGGGAGGAGTTCACCGGCCGCCGCGTGGTGATCGCCGGCGGCGGGGATAGCGCGGTGGATTGGGCGCTGTCGCTGAAGGGCATCGCGGCGAAGGTCTACGTGGTGCACCGCCGCCCCAAGTTCCGCGCGGCGCCCGAGACGGCTGGGCAACTGGACGCGGCAGCCGAGCGCGGCGAGGTGGAGCTGGTGATCCCGTACCAGCTGCACGGGCTGCACGGCGAAGGCGGCGCGTTGACCGGGGTGGAGGTGGCGCACCTTGACGGGTCTACCCGCGTGCTGGAGGCGGACCGGCTGCTGCCGTTCTTCGGGCTGTCGATGGATCTGGGCCCGATTGCCGGGTGGGGGCTGGACCTGGAGCGGCACCACGTGCAGGTGACGCCCGCGACCTGCCAGACCAGCGTGCCCGGCGTGTTCGCGATCGGCGACGTGGTGACCTATCCGGGCAAGCTGAAGCTGATCCTGCAGGGGTTCAGTGAGGCGGCGGTGGCGGCGCACGCGATCCACGGCGTGGTGCATCCGGGCGAGGCGCTGCATTTCGAGTATTCCACCAGCAAGGGCGTGCCCGGCTGAAATCGGCGCCCACGCTTCCCATCTTCCAGCCGAGCAGCCTTCCAGGAGACAGCATGATCCGACTCGACGACGAACCCGACAGCCCCGACGTTCCGGAGCCGATGGGCCCCGACACCAAGGAGCCGGGCGACAACCGCACGCTGAGCTCGCCGATCAACGAGCTGGAGAGCCGGCTGCTGAAGCAGCGCAAGGTGCTGATCTTCGGCGCGATCAACGACAAGGTGGCGCGCGACGTGACCGGCCGGCTTCTAGCGCTGGCGAGCGAGGGGCCCGAGCCGATCGATGTCTACATCAACTCGCCCGGCGGCCATGTGGAGAGCGGCGACACGATCCACGACATGATCCGCTTCGTCGGCAGCGACGTGCGGGTTCGGGTGATCGGTACCGGCTGGGTGGCGAGCGCCGGCGCGCTGATCTTCCTGGCGGGGAAGAAGGCGGACCGCGTGTGCCTGCCGAACACGCGGTTCCTGCTGCACCAGCCAATGGGCGGTGTGCGCGGCCCGGCGACGGACATCGCGATTGAGTCGCGTGAGATCGTAAAGATGCGCGAACGCATCAACCGCATGGTCGCGGCCGAGACAGGGCAGACCTACGAGAAGGTCGCCACCGACACCGATCGCAACTACTGGATGGGTGCGGAAGAGGCAATTGCTTACGGCTTGGTGAGTCGCGTGGTGAACGTGTCAAAGGACCTGTGAGATTGGGGGTGGACTGCTGAAGCGCAGTCCACCTATGCGGGGACGTCAGGCTCCATCCTCTTTCGCAGGATGAGGTTGATCAAAAGCGGACACCGGTCCGCTTCGGCCTTGATTGATGCGCCAAGCCTTGGCCGAGTTTACCACGGCGCCGGTGGGGTATCGGTCGTGTCCGGCTCCAAGTCGACGCGCTGCGGTGTCGATAGCCACGCGCACCGCCTTTTTCGTTGCGACGTGCTCCATCTCGCGAAGGGCTTGCGTGATCCCTTGACGAGCCCGTTGCGAAAAACGGGCGGGAACCGTCAAGCGGGACGGTCTACCGTCTCGAGGATGATCTGTTCCATCTCGGCCAAATGACAGAGCTCGGGAAGCATGCCGGCGACTCGTCGCGGCTACGACGTGATCTTCCGCACCACTGTTACAGCGTCCGGCGACGACCACTCGGCCGCGCCTTCCAACCACCCCAGCTCGTTGCCGCCCTTGTCGATCAGCAGCGTCGTGGGAATGCCGTTTACGCCCAGCGAATGCGCCATGCGGCTCTGCGGGTCGAGCAGCACCGGCAGGTTCTTGATCCCGCGGTCGGTGTAGAATTGCTGCACCACGGCGGCACCGCCGCGGTCCGAGGAGACGGGCAGCACCACGATACCGTCGCGCGCCACGATCCCGGCCAACTCGTCCAGTGCCGGCATCTCGCGCACGCAGGGGACGCACCAGGTCGCCCACAAGTTGAGCACGACCGCGCGGCCGGCATAATCCGCGAGCGAACGCGCGGTGCCGTCGGCGGTGGTGAAGTGCAGGTCAAGCTTCTTCGGCGCATGCAGCGCGTGCAGCGAGTCGATGCTCTGTAGCTCCTGCGCTCGCGGTTTGCGGAGCGGGAGGGCCGCCGCTAGGGTTCCGCCCGCTACAGCCGCGGCCAGGGTGCGGCGCGTGATCTCGGTCATCAGGATAGGTCCTTGTCGAACAGCGAGCCTGAACGTCGGAATGCGGGAGCCAACGCGCAATGGGGCGGACGCTTCGCCGCCGGGCCCTCGGTCATCATGGCGGAGATCAATGCCTCGATCGGGTTCGACCGCAAGCTGTGGCGTCAGGATATACGGGGGTCGCTGGCGCATGCGGCCATGCTGGCCCGCGCTGGCATCATCTCCGCCGCGGACGAGGCGGCGATCCGCGACGGGCTGGCGGCGATCGGGACGGAGATCGAGGCCGGCCGGTTCACCTTCGACGACGCGCTCGAAGACATCCACATGAACATTGAGGCGCGGCTGACCGAGCGCATTGGCGAGGCCGGCAAGCGCCTGCACACCGCGCGCAGCCGCAACGACCAGGTAGCGACGGATTTCCGGCTCTGGGTGCGCGATGCGCTCGACTCGCTGGACAGCCAAGTGGCGGCGCTGATGCGCGCGCTGGCGGACCGGGCGGTGGAGCATGCGGCCAGCCCGATGCCCGGCTTCACCCACCTGCAGACCGCCCAGCCCGTGACCTTCGGCCACCATTTGCTTGCCTATGTGGAGATGCTGCACCGGGACCGCGGGCGCATGGCGGACGCGCGGCGGCGGCTGAACGAGTGCCCGCTGGGCTCGGCGGCGCTGGCCGGAACCTCGTTCCCGATCGACCGGGCGGCGACGGCCGCGGCGCTCGGGTTCGACCGGCCGACCGCCAATTCGCTGGACGCCGTGTCGGACCGGGATTTCGCGCTGGAGTTCCTGTCCGCGACGGCGATCTGCGCCATCCACGTCTCGCGCCTGGCGGAGGAAATCGTAATCTGGTGCTCCGCCCCGTTCGGCTTCGTGCGGCTGTCGGACGCGTTCACCACGGGCTCGTCCATCATGCCGCAGAAGCGCAACCCGGACGCGGCGGAGTTGGCGCGGGCCAAGGTGGGGCGGATCATGGGGGCGCTGGTGGCGCTGCTGACGGTGATGAAGGGCCTGCCGCTCGCCTATGCCAAGGACACGCAGGAGGACAAGGAGCCGGTGTTCGACGCAGCGGACGCGCTCTCGCTCAGCCTGGCAGCGATGGCCGGCATGGTGCGGGACCTGGTGCCGGACACCGCCCGGATGCGTGCCATGGCGGGCAGCGGCTTCTCCACCGCGACGGACCTGGCGGATTGGCTGGTGCGGGTGCTGCAGCTGCCGTTCCGCACCGCGCACCACGTGACGGGGCGGCTGGTGGCGGCGGCGGAGGCGAAGGGCAGCGACCTGGCCGGGCTCAGCCTGGCCGAGATGCAGGCCATCGAGCCTGGCATTACCGGGGCGGTGTTCGGCGTGCTGACCGTGGAGGCCTCGGTCGCCTCCCGCACCAGCTACGGCGGCACGGCGCCCGCCAACGTGGCGCGGGAGGCGGCACGGTGGCAGGGAGCGTTGGCATGAGGGCGGTGATGCTGCTGGTATTGACCGCCCTCGCTTTGGCCGGCTGCGGCAAGAAAGGCTCTCCCGAACCGCCGGGCCCGGCGGACCAGATCACCTTCCCTAGAAGCTATCCAACGCGTTAGGGACGGCTGCCGCCGCGGCTTCCGTCCAACAAGGGTGGAGCAGGCCAGCCTTTACAGGAAGGGCAGGTAACGCAGGCTGAAGAAGAAGGTGTTCTCGTCGGTGCTTTGATTGCCGTTGCCGGGGGTCGCGACCACACCCTTGAAGATGTCGCGGCGCGTGTAGGAGTACTGGAAGCCGGCTTGCACTGTCCCGAAGTTCCCATGCAGGAACCGCCAGTAGGCCCCCAGCGTGCCCTGGACGATGCCGGACGTGTTGCCCGTGCAGGTCGCGGTGCTCAGCTCGGTGGCGCAGCCCGAATTTACGTAGGCCGGGTTGCCATAGCCATATGCCTTGCCGCCCGCGTTGAAGAACCGCCGCCCAACCTGCTCGGTGCCGACATAGCTGTATAGGTCGACGAACGGCGTCGGCTTGCTGGTGATCCCGGCCAGCGCCTGGACCTCCGGCAGCGGCACCGACGCGCCGCTCCGGCCGATTGTTGCGTCCGGTAATTGCGACGTGCCGTAGCTGCCGATGCCGTAGCCCGCGAGCCCGCGGGCCTCGAAGCTGAGCTTGTCGCCCAGGATCGGCAGGATCAGCCCGCCGCCGCCGCCGCCAGCCAGGCGCGTGTTGTTGTGGCCGTTGCCGACCACGGACACCCGGTCCTGCTCGAAA
The DNA here is from genome assembly GCA_964235625.1 of uncultured Acetobacteraceae bacterium. Lineage (GTDB taxonomy): Bacteria > Pseudomonadota > Alphaproteobacteria > Acetobacterales > Acetobacteraceae > LMUY01. The sequence continues at coordinate 13,363 of CAXSEK010000002.1, read as the reverse complement.
CGCGCGAGGCCATAGACCTCGTAATGGCCCCAACCCGGGTCGGCGGCGGCCTTGATGATGACGTCGGGCGCGATCTCCACGCTGTAGGCTTGGCCCGGCGTCAGCGTCGAGATGCCCGGGTTGTTGAAGTTCACCGTCCCCAGGTCGACGCCGGTGCCGTTGGTGCCGACCGAATATGTGGTCTGTGGGCTTTCCACCGACGCGGCCAACCAATACTTGCCCTCGTCGAAATCCTTGGCGATCCGGAATTCCGTCGGGCGCTTCCAAGTGAAGCCGGGCACGTATTGCTGGTCGATGGTCTGCGGCAGGTTTTCCTGGCGCGGCGTCACGCCGACCTTGAACATCGTGGCCAGGCTCCATGCCTGACCGGCGAGGACATGCACGCCATAGACATCGTTGTCGTAGCTACCATAGGCCTCGCGGATTCGTGGGTTGTAGCTGTTGCTCTCGTTGCTGTTGGCCGTTCCGGCGGCGCCCTGCAGGTCGAACTCGGCATATCCGGCCACGTGCTGCGCCGGATCGACATCGCCTTGCACCAACAGGCTCAGGCGGCTTTGGCGCTCGGTCTGGCGGAACTCGCCCTCGTGGTATTGCGGGCTCTGGGCCAGCGGGATGGCGTTGAAGTTCGAGGCGATGTCCGTCACTTCGTCGCGCGTGCGGTAAATGCCCGTCCCCTCGAAGAAGCCGCCGAGCTGGATCGTCAGGCCGCCGACGTGGAATTCGCCCTTGCGGCCGGTTTGCCCGGCCGTCTGACTGCCGGCATCCGTGCTGGGCGACCCGAGCGCGAGAGTGGTGAAATCGTATTTGGGCGATGGATAGTCCGGGTGAACCGCGCCGCCGCCGAACGCGAAGGCGCCGCCGCTTGGCCCGCCATTGCCGGGCTTGAACCCGGCAGGCGGCGGCAGGTTTGCGATCGCCTGCTGGTTCTGTTCCGAGGTCGCGCGGGCACGGGCAGCATCCTGCTGCGCCGCGCGGACCGCGGCGTCCTTGGCCGCCATATCGCGCTTGACGCGAGCGAGTTCGGCGTTCAGGGCACGTATCTGCGCCTGGATCGAATTGATCGCGCTCTCGGACTGCGCGCGGACTGGCCCGCAAAACAAACATGCAGTCGCCGCAAGCAGTGCCACGCGCAAGCCAGGGGTCCGAACCATCGGTATGCTCCGTCGTTGCCCGTTCCTACCACTGTGTCTGCCCCATGCCCCTTCTACTGTCGCGTGACGGGAGTATTACAGTGAGGGGGTGTGGCATGAGAGCTACAACCCTGGTTAAGCTGGCCAAAGCGCCCTACTCTTTCATCATGGACCTTCCTTCTCCCCGGCATCCCGATGCTGACCAGCCGACCATGGCGGAGCTGCTGGCGGCGCGGCCCAGCCTGCGGATGCATGCGGCCGATGGGCTGCTGCTGGAGGGTGTGCCGCTCGCCGCCGTGGCGCGGGCGGCGGGCACGCCGTGCTGGGTGATTTCGGCCGGAACGCTGCGGCGCCGGCTGGCCAGCGTGCAGGCGGCGTTCGCACCGCTTGGCGCCCATGCCCACTACGCCGTGAAGGCGAACGACCACCTGGCCGTGTTGCGGATCATGGCGGCGGGCGGCGCCGGGGCGGATGTGGTGAGCGGCGGCGAGCTGCAGCGCGCGTTGCTGGCAGGGATGCCGGCGGAGCGCATCGTGTTCTCCGGTGTTGGCAAGACCGCGGCAGAGTTACTGGCGGCGGCGGCGGCCGGGATCGCGCAGGTGAACGTGGAGAGCGCCGAGGAACTGGCGATGCTGTCGGCGGTGGCAGCGGCGGCCGGGCGCACGGTGGCGGTTGCGCTGCGGATCAACCCGGACGTGGATGCGGGCACGCACGCCAAGATCACCACGGGCCGGGCCGACAACAAGTTCGGCGTCGGGCTGGAGGCGGCGGCCGCGCTCTACACGCACGCTGCCACCCTGCCCGGCCTGCGCCCGGTCGGCCTGGCGGTGCATATCGGCAGCCAGATCGCCGCGATGGCCCCCTACCGCGCCGCTTTCGCCCGGGTGGCAGAGTTGGTGCGGGCGCTGCGCGCGGCGGGGCAGAGCGTCACGCGGCTGGATTGCGGCGGTGGGCTTGGCATACGCTACCGGGATGAAACCGAGGGGTCACCGGCGGCGCTGGCCGGCGTGGTGCAGGCGGAACTTGGCGGCCTCGGGCTCGAACTCATGATCGAACCGGGACGCTGGCTCGCCGGGCCGTCCGGCCTGTTGCTGGCGAGCGTGGTGCTGACCAAGACCACCGGCGTGCGGCGGTTCATGGTGCTGGACGCGGCGATGAACGACCTGCTGCGACCGGCGCTGTACGACTCATGGCATGGCATGGTTCCGGTGTCCCCGGCGGACGCGCTGGCACCGGCGTATCCGACCGACGTCGTTGGCCCCGTCTGTGAATCCGGGGACACCTTCGCGCGACAACGGGCGCTTCCGGCGCTCGACCCCGGCGCGCTTGTGGCGATCCTGGATACGGGTGCGTATGGTTCGGTCATGAGCTCCACCTACAACGCCCGCCCGCTGGCGGCGCAGGTCATGGTCGATGGCGAGCGTTGGGCCGTCATCCGGCCGCGCCAACCGGTCGAGGCCTTGTGGGCGGCGGAAACCGTGCCCGACTGGATGGCTGCATGAGCACTGCCAAGGATCTTCGCGCCCAGCTCGCGGGCCGGCGGGCGCAGGCGCGCCGGGTGCTGTGGTTCGAGCGGGTGTGGCCGGCACTGTGGCCCGCCTTCGCGCTGGTCGGCGCCTGGTTAGTGCTGGCGCTGTTCGACCTGCCGTCCCTGCTGCCGGCCTGGTGGCATGCGGGCGCGCTGGTGCTGCTGGTAGCGGCGATCGGGGCTTCGGTGTGGTGGGGGTTGCGGCGGGTGCGGCGACCGGACGATGCGGAGGTGGACCGCCGGCTGGAGCTGACCTCCGGCGTGCGGCACCGGCCACTGGTGGTGCTGGACGACCGGCCCGCCAGCACCGACCCGGAAACGGCCGAATTGTGGCAGGCGCATATCGCCCGCGCGGCGGCCCAGGTGTCGCGGCTACGGGCGGGCTGGCCCCGCCCCGGCATCCCGCAGCAGGATGGTCGGGCGATGCGGGCCGCGTTGCTCATGCTGCTGGTGACGGGGCTGGTGGTCGCCGGGCCGGACGCACCGTCCCGCCTGCTGCGCTCCGTCTGGCCCGGCCTGCCGCAGGGCCTGGCCGCACCGGCGCCGCAGCTGCAGGTCTGGCTGACCCCGCCGGCCTATACGGGCGTGGCACCGATCTTCCTGCATCCGGGCCAGCCCGCAGCCCCGGTGCCGGCTGGATCCCACTTGACGGCGAACCTGACGGGTGGCGCGTCGGCACCAGGCCTGGACTATGCCGGCGAGGCGGCGGAGTTCGCCACGCTGGACGCGTCCAGCTGGCAGGCGGAGCGCGACGTGGCGCAGAGCGGCGTCCTGGTCGTGCGCCGCCGCGGCACGGAATTGGGGCGCTGGACGCTGAACGTGGTGCCGGACCAGCCGCCGACCGTCGCCTGGTCCGAGCCGCCCGGCGCGGCGCAGGGCCGGCGGTTACAGACGCGGCTGCCATGGACGGTGGTGGACGATTACGGGGTCGCCTCCCTGCAGGCGGAACTGCGGCTGAAGGACCGTCCCGCGGCCCCGCCGCTGGTGATCACCCTGCCGCTGCCGGCCGGGGCGCCCAGGAAGGCGCGCGGCACCGGCCTGCAGGACCTGACGGCGAACCCGTGGGCCGGGCTGCCGGTTGTGGCCACCCTGGTCGCGAAGGATGCGCCGGGCCAGAAGGCAACCAGCGCGGAGGCGACCTTCATGCTGCCGGAGCGCCCGTTCAAGAACCCGGTCGCACGCGCCGTGCTCGACATCCGCAAGCGGCTCAGCGTGGCCCCGGAGGATCATGGGCAGGCGGCCTCCGACCTGTCGGCGCTGGCCGACGCACCGGCGGCATTCGACAACAATAGCGGCGTGTTCCTGGCGCTGACCAGCACGGCGGCCCTGCTGGACAAGAGCGGCGAGCCGGCTGACGTGGCGGAGGCGCAGAGCCGCCTTTGGTCGCTGGCTTTGCAGCTGGAGAATGATGCCGTGTCGCGCACGGCGCAGGCGGTGCAGGCGGCGCGGCAGGCGCTCGAGCAGAGCGTGCAGAAGGGCGACAAGACGGACATGGATCGCAAGGCGGACGCGTTGCGCCGCGAGATCCAGAAGCACCTGGAGGCCCTGGCGGACAAGGCACGCAAGGATGGCACGCTGATGCCGTTCGACCCGTCGCAGCGCACGTTGAACCAGCAGGACTTCAACAAGCTGACGCAGGAGATGAAGGACGCCGCCAAGGCTGGCCGGATGGACGAGGCACAGCAGAAGATGGAACAGCTGGAGAAGATGCTGGACCAGCTGAAGCAGGCGGAGGCGAACCCCAGCCAGGACCGCCAGCAGGCCCGGCAGCAACGCCAGCGCGGCCAGCAGCAGATGGGCGCCGCGGAGGACATGGTCCAGCGCGAGGGCACGATGAAGGGCCATGCTACTGGCCGGGAGACGGCTGACGACAAGCGGGGCGATGACAAGCCGGCCCGCGAGACGGATGGCAAGCAGCAGCATGCGCTACGCCGGGCGCTGGGCCAGATGATGCAGAACTTCGGCGATCTGGCCGGTAAGGTGCCAGACGCGCTGAGCCAGGCGGATATCGCGATGGACCAGGCCGGCCAGGCGCTGGGCAAGGGCGACGACAAGGCGGCAGCGGCGGCCCAGCAGCGCGCGATCGACGCGTTGCAGAAGGGCGAGCAACAGATGAGCCAGCAGATGGCTTCCTCCCTCGGTGTGTCAGTGATGCCGGGTGAGGGTGAGGGCCCGGGCGATGGCCCGGGTGACCAGATGTCTGGCGACGACGGCCAGGGGGACGATCCGGGCGACGGCCGGGGCCAGGGCGGCCGGGGTGACCGGGACGCCGATGCCGGCGAGAATGGCCAGGAGGGCGACCAGGCCCCCGATGTGCCCCGCGATCCACTCGGCCGCCCGACCCGGGACGGCACGAGCGGCCGAGCCGATGGTGGCGACGTGCACGTGCCCGACCAGATAGAGCAGGCCCGCACGCGGGAGATCCAATCCGAACTACGCCGCCGCGAGGGCGAGCGGACCCGTCCGGCGGGAGAGCTGGATTATATCGACCGGCTGCTCAAGGCGTTCTAGGCGCAGCCGGGAGACGCTCCGCTTGGAAGCCGTGCGCTCGATGTCATGACGGCGTGCCCGCCCGCATCAGAGCCACCCCATGGCGCTTCAGCCAAGCAATGGCTGCCGGCATCTGCGGCGCGTGCAAGGCCACCAGCGCCCAGAAGGCCGGGCCGTGATTCATGTGGCGCAGATGGGCGAGTTCGTGAACGACGACGTAGTGCTGCACGTCGGCGGGCGCCATGACCAGGCGCCAGTTGAACATGACCGTTCGGTCTGCGGTGCAGCTGCCCCAGCGGCTGCGTGTGTCGCGGATGGCAAGCTTGGAGGGGCGCAGGCCGGTGTGCACCGCGACGTCGCGCACAAGGACGGCGAGCCGCCGCCCGGCTTCGGCCCGCAGCAGGTCGGCGACGCGCCGGGTCAGGAAGGCGGGGTTGCCGGCCACGTGGATTGCGCCGGCCTCCAGCCACGCGCCGCCCCGGCCTTCCGGCACGTGGCGGATCCGATGCGGCTCGCCGCCAAGCGGCACGGTGGCCCCGTCCTGGAACGGCAGCGGCGGCGGCAGGGCGGCCAGCTTGGTGCCGACCCAGCCGGCATTGTCCGTCAGCAGCCGCAAGCCGGCCGACCGGGCGGCGCGGGTCGGCAATGTCACGATCACGGCGGTGGCGCGCGGGTCGATTCGCAGGCTGACCCGGCGGGCGCGGGCGCTGCGGCGCCACACGATCCGGGTGGGGCCGTGCGGCAGGTCGAGCGTCTCGGCCACCGGTTGGGACATGGCCCCAAGCTGCCGACCCGGCGCGAGTCGTATCAATCAGACCTTCGGGAAAGGGCGCCGGGTGCGGGGGGCGCGCCCGGGCCATTCGGCCAGATGGCGGTCGAGCGGGCCGGACACCTCCTCGCTGACTGCGCGGTCCCGCACCGAGACGCCGGCCGTGTGCACCGTCGCCGGGTCACCGGAGACAAGCGGGTGCCACCAGGCCAGATCCCGCCCTTCCTGCACGCGGCGGTAGGCACAGCTGGGCGGTAACCAGTCGATCTCGTCCAGCGCATCCGGGGTGAGGGAGACGCAGTCCGGCACTTTCTCCTGCCGGCGGCTGTAGTTGCTGCACTGACAGGTGTGCAGGTCCAGCAGGCGGCAGGCGACGGTGGTGAAGCTGAGCGCCTCCGTCACGTCGTCGCGTAGCTTGTGCAGGCAGCAGCGGCCGCAGCCGTCGCAGAGCGACTCCCACTCCGCCTGGGTCATCTGCTCGAGCGACTTCGTCTTCCAGAATGGCTGGGTCATTACACGGCACTATGGAGCAGTTTGCACGGCGCGGCAGTCACGGGACGGCGAGCACCGGCAGCCGAAGCAGCGGGATCGCGCCGATCAGCAGGGTGCGGTCCTTCAAGGTCAGCGGGAGGTCGGCCTCCGAGGCACTGCCCGCGCCGGGGCGGGCCATCAGGCCGAGCAGCGTGGTGGCGACCCGTGCATCGTTGCGGGTGATCGCGCCGGCACGGGCGAGTGCGTCGATCACCTCGGCGAAGCCCGTCATCTGGACTGCGGCCGAGCCTTCGGGCTGCATGGCCGGATCCAGCCCGAGCGAGGCGTGGCCGCGGATTTCGAGCGGGCCCCAGCGCAGGGCCAGGTCGTCGATCAGCAGGCGCTGGCCGCCATCGCGCCAGGCGGCGAGTGCAGCGGCCGGGTCACGCAAGGGAGGGATCGGGCCAGTCGACCGGGCATGCAGGTCCAGCGACTGGATGGTGCCGCCGAACGGCAGGTTGCGGCCGGGCAGTATGGCGCCACTCGCGGAGATGAAGGCATCCTCCTGCCGCAGGCGGACGGATACGGCATCCACATGAATCGCCCCGCCCTCCATGGGAATGGAGAGGGCGTGGGCGTCGACGACCACGCCCTCGGCCTGGCCGGAGTCACCGAGCGGGATGGTGATGTCGAGCAATCCGGAGGCTAGCGTGACCGGCGGGGCCGCGCCGAAGCGGAGGGTCTGGTCGCCATCCACCTGCACGGTCAGGGCGTTTGGGGCCCAGGGGGCGAAGACCAGATGGACCTGCCCCGCTTGCCACGCCAGCGCGTCCGGCCGGCCCGGCGTGTCGGTCGCAAGGGTAGCGTCCGGCAAGAGCAACTCGGCCTTCAGTGGCCAGCCGCCGCGCTGCGCCGGGCCCGTGAGGACGACGCCCCCGTCCGTGGTGCGCGCCCGCTGCCAAGCCGCGAACTCCTGCTCCATCCGGTTCGTGGCCTGCCACCAGACGACCGTGTCAGCCGCAAGCAGCAGGAGCACGACGCCGGCGGCAAGCAAAGAGAGGCGGGCTCGGCGTCGCATGACGCCTTATAGGCGGCGGCTGGCCACTCTGGAATGCGCGATAATCCACAAGCAGCCCGACCCCACCGGGCAGCGGCGGTGGCCTGGCGACCAGCCTCCCTCGCTAGAGTACCCCGCGGCGCTGACCTTGGGGGGGAAACGGGCACCGTTTCAACACTTTACCTGAATTTTCGTTGCGTCTACCTCCGGCTAGCGCAGCCGCCACCCTGTCCTTTACCGCTCCAAAACCGTGCTATGCGAAGGGCTTGGCGCACTTCTCTCCACTAAGGAGCCAGCCAGGCAGTTCATCCGTTCACAGACTTATCCACAGGGTGCCGGAGGGGAACCGGCGCTGGCTGCTTGGTTACCCGCGAGAGGCCGGCCCAGGCCGCCAGCAGCTTCACGTACTCGGCCGCCAGGACACGGGCGGAGTTGAGGCGGCCGATGGATGGCGGCTGCACCGGCAGCGGGTAGAGTGCCACGGTCGGCAGCGCGCGGCGCAATTCCAGCATCGCGCGCGGCATGTGGAAGCCGGCCGTCACCACGATCAGCGACTGGATCCGGTGTGCGGCCACCCACTCGGCGGTTTCCTCCGCGTTGCCGAGCGTGCTGGTGGCGGTGCGGCCCAGCTTGATACGGGCGTCGATCGGCCCCTCCTCCAGCCCGGCGCGATGCAGCAGGCCGTTCAGCCCCGCCCCGTGTGCCACGCCCGACACCAGCAGCAGCTTGGCCCGCCCCTCCGCCAGCAGGCGCAACCCCGTCTCCACCCGGTCGGCACCGCCGGTGAACACCACGATGCCGTCCGTGGGCGGCGGTGACGCGGGTTCTCGGTGTGCAGCCGCGACGAACACCACGAAGCCGGCCCCGGCGGCCAGGGCGAGCAGGGCGGTGAGCACCGTCACGATCCGGGCGAGGCGCTGCATCGCGCTAGGCGAGCCGGCGCAGCCAGCGGCGCACGGTGGCCTGCGCCGTCACCCAGCCGATCGCGGCGGCGGCGAGCGGCAGCACCGGCAGCGACAGCCAGAGCGGCCATGGCAGGGTGGGAAGCAGCGTGGCCGGATCGCCGATACCTGTGAACGGCGCCGCCAGCGCCGCAAGGCCGAGCAGCACGGGCAAGGCCGCCAGCGCCCCCAAGCAGGCCCCGCTGGCGGCGAGGACCGTGGCGCGGGAGGCGAAGCGCCCGGCGATGAACGCGTCTGTGGCACCCAGGCCGTGCACGATCTCGATCGCGTCCCGCCGCGCCGCGAGCCCGGCGCGCGTCGCCACCGCGACCACGGCGGCCCCCACCGCCGCCACCAGCAGCAGCGCCGCTGCCGCACAAAGCTGCAGGCTGCGGGCCAGGGTGGTGAGGCGCTGCAGCCAGATGCCGTGACTCTCCAGGAAGGTGCCGGGTGCGGCACCGGCCAGCCGCGACTGTAGACCGGCATCCGGCTCGGCCTCGCCCGGGGCCAGCCGCACCTCCACCACGGCCGGCAGCGGCAGGGCGCTGGCCTGGGTGGCATTGCCGAGCCAGGGCCGCAGCAGGTCCGCCAGCTCCGCCGTGGAGAGCACGCGCACGGCGGCGATGCCAGGTGAGCCCCGCAGCATCGCCACCACCCGGTCGAGTCGTGTGCCGTCCCCGGCGGGCCGTGTGCCGTCCCCGGCGGCGGCACCCGGTTGCGGCACCTGCACCGTCAGCACGGCGGCGGCGCCGGACTGCCAGTGCTCGGCGATCGCGGCGGCGGCGACCGCGCCGGCCAGGGTCAGCGCGGCCAGGAAGGTCATCGCGGCGACCAGGGCGGGCAGCAGCCGGTCCGACAGCGCCCGGCGCAGGCCCAGGTCGTCGAACCGGGCCGGGCGGAACAGCTGGCGGTTAGACATCGGTGATCAACCGCCCCTCCGACAGCCGTATCGAGCGGCCAGGGTAGCGCTGCACCAGCGCGTCGTTGTGGCTGGCGATGACGACGGTGGTGCCCAGCCGGTTCATCTCGCCGATCAGCTGCATCAGCCGGTCCGCTTGGCGCTCGTCCAAATTGCCGGTCGGTTCGTCGGCCAGCAGCAGGCTGGGGCGGCCGATCACGGCGCGGGCTATGGCGACACGCTGCTGTTCGCCACCCGAGAGCGCCGCCGGGCGCGCGGTGGCCCGGCGTTGCAGGCCGACCCAGCGCACCATCTCCTCCACGTCGGCGCGTACCTGGCCCTCGGGCCGGCCAGCCAGGCGCAGCGGCAGGGCCACGTTGTCGAACGCGCTGAGATGCGGCATCAGCCGGAAATCCTGGAACACGACGCCGATCTGGCGGCGCAACGGCGGCAGGTCCCGCCGCGCGGCGCCGCTGATGTCGTGGCCGAGCACGTGCAGGCGGCCGATGCTGGGGCGGTTGGCGAGGTACAGCAGGCGCAGCAGGCTCGACTTGCCGGCGCCGGAAGGGCCGAGCAGCCAGCGGAAGCCGCCGGGGGCGATGGAGAAGCTGATGTCGCGCAGGACCGGCTCGGCCTCGTCATAGCGCAAGCCCACGCCTTCCAGGCGGATGGCGGCACCGTTGTCGCGGGTCATGGCGCGGGCCCGGTTGCCAAGGATGCCGGCGGCCCGCAAAAGTGGCGCGTGCTGATCACCTGTCCTTCCTGCGCCGCGGAATATAACGTGCCGGGCCCGTTGGCGCCGGGCCGTGTGGTGCGGTGTGCGCGGTGTGCCAACGAGTGGGCACCCACGAAGCCGCCACCTGCCGTCGAGGCGCCCGTGATCGATGCCCCCGTGATCGATGTCCCGGTGATCGACGCCCCTGTGAGCGCAGTGGCGGCGCAACCGGCGGGGACTGGGGTCGACCGGCCTTCCCCCGCACCGGTCGCCGCGCTCAAACCCGCCCCTTTGGCCGCCCGCGCGGTGGTCCGCCCACCCCCTGGCCGCCTGACGCTGCTGCTGGCTTGGGGCGGGAGCGTAGTGTTGCTGGCGATGGTGGCCATGGCGGCGGTGGTCTGGCGCGACCCGGTGATGCGGAACTGGCCGCCCAGCATCCGGGTGTACGACGCCCTAGGGCTCACCGCGCACTCCTAGCGGCGGTTCCAGCCACTCCTGTCCCTGGCGCGCTTCGGCGCTGGCAAGCCGAGTCCACCGCAAGGGGAGCCAGTGCTGCCACCGCAGCTCAGTGGAAGCATTGCAGATACATTGTCGACGGGTTGGCGATGTCCCCCACGGCGGCGGCCCCCTTGTCCGCGCCACCCGAGGCGGCGAGGAGCGGCCTGACCCCCTGCTCGTGCAGGAAGTCGACCACGGGGCCGGATTTGACGGCGAAGTTCACGTTCTGCGGGATGTCGCCATCCGTGATCTCGGCAATCCGGGCCGCATTGAGCTTCGCCACGACGATGCCAACTACGTTGCCGCTGCTGTCCAGCAACGGCCCGCCCGAGTTGCCCGGCTGCACCGGGGCGCTGATCTGGTAGTTGTCCTGGTTGTCCCGCAGGCCGCTCAACGCGCTGATGTCCCCCGTGGTCAGCGTGGGGCCATTGGACAGCAGGCCGAACAGCGGGAAGCCGTAGGTGACGACGCTGTCGCCCCGGCGGACGTCCGGCGCGCTGCGGAAACTGAGCGGCGGGCCGAAGCCGGCCGGCACGGACAGCAGCGCCAGGTCCCGCCGGCGGTCGGTGGCGAGCACGGGGGTGGGCAGCTCGGCGCCGGCGGCATTGCGCGCGACCATGCGTCCGCAGCCTTCGACGACGTGATTGTTGGTGACCATCCGGCCCGCCGCGACGATGAAGCCGGTCCCACTGGACGCGGGGTGCGGCCGGTTGCTCGCCACCTCGCCCGAGGGCAGCGGCGGCGGCTTGCCGCGGGGCACGCTGGAGGCAGGGCGGTCGTCCTCGAGCGGGGGCGGCTTGGCGGCCGTGAGTGCGGCGAGCGCACACAGCATCACGCCCGCCCGGGCACCCATGGCCAACCATTCGCGCATGGCGGGACGATGCGGTGCGCCCCCTCCGCCGTCAATCGGTTTGCGCCCCATCTTGCCCGCGGCTTGTGCAGCCCGCAGGATCGGCGCCTTACGACGGGGGTGTTGCATGAAAGGCCTATTCCTGGACGCGAGCGACGCATTGGCGGATGTGTTCGACCGCATGGTGCAGCCCGACGACCCGCCGATCGTCGTCAACCAGGACGACGTGGTTCCGGCCGAGGCGCTGCCAAGCCTGCTGGACGGCTACGATTTCGTGCTGGACGACCATAGCCAATTGCCCACCGACGCGCTGCGCCAGTGCCCGGGCCTGAAGCACGTGATCTTTCTGGGCACTGGTGCGCGGTCCTACATGGACCCGGAGGAGCTGGCGGCGCTCGGCATCACCGTGCACATCATCAAGGGCTATGGTGACATCGCCGTGGCCGAGCACACGGTGGCGCTGATTTGGGCGGCGGCGCGCGGCCTGGCGGCGATGGACCGCGCGATGCGCGCCGGGCAGTGGCTGCGCACGGAGGGCGTGCAGCTGCACGGCAAGACACTCGGGCTGCTGGGCTATGGCGGCATCGCGGGCGAAGTGGCGCGGATCATGGCGGGCGCTGGCATGCGGGTGATCGCGTGGAACCGCTCGCCGCGCCAGGCGCCCGGCGTGGAGTTCGTGGAGCTGGACCGGTTGCTGGCGGAGAGCGACGTGCTGTCATTGCATCTGCTGCTGACGGACGAGACGCGCGGCTTCCTGGGCACCGAGCGGCTGGGCCGGCTGCGCCCCTCGACGATCCTGGTGAACACGGCGCGCGGCGCGCTGGTGGACGAGACGGCGCTGGTCGAGGCCCTGCGCGCGGGCCGGATCGCGCATGCGGCGCTGGACGTGTTCAACGAGGAGCCGCTCCCCGCCGGCCACCCGTTCACGACGCTGGAACGGGTGACCCTGTCGGCGCACAGTGCCTTCCGCACGCCCGAGGCAAGCGACACGCTGATCCGCCGCGCACTGGACATCGCCAAGCGGATTGCGGCGGAGTAAAGCACGGCTGGCGCCCGCCTGGCGAAATGGTAGACGCAGCGGACTTAAAATCCGAGGCCGTAACAGGCGTGCCGGTTCGAGTCCGGCGGCGGGCAAGCCATTGTTTAGTGAGCTATTTTGTTCTTTCAGATGTCAGCGCAGTCGACTTTCAGCACAGGCACTTATTTTGCCGCGGACTCAATGCGGACTCCTTTAGTAGACCTAAAGCCTAGGCTTTAACATCTAGAACCCTCGACATTAACCTTTTGTTCGCTCTACGTTTCCGGCATGGGCGGCAAAGATCCGAACCGGCAACCCCGTCTCTCTAGCGTCCGCGACACCCCTGCAGGCTGGCTACGGCTGGCCACCTGCACGGCCTGCGGCAACCAGGGTGTGCTGCCGACTGCGGCGCTGATCCGCAAGCATGGCGAGCTGGCGTTGCTGGAGTTCGCCTTGGTTGGGCTGAAATGCAGCGCGTGCGGCGGTCATGGGGCGACGGGCAGCATGGTTCGGCTATGTGACCCAGGGTGCCCGCGGCGGCCGACAGGTGGGGTTAGGGTGGCGGCGGAGTAGGCGTGAAGCTAAGTTGCTCACAAGCTTCGGTCCAAGCCTTAGCGACGCTGGACATAAGCTAGGACCCACTAAATCGTGAACCTCTGGACTATCACTTTAGATGGAAGTGACCCTCAGCCGTTGGACTGGGCCATGTGCGCTCGACAGGCCATGGCTGATGCTAAGGTTCTTCTCGGCGCCCAAAGCTGGCAAAATGCCTACATGCAAGCTGGATTTGCGGTGGAACTGGCGTTTAAAGGCAGGATTATGCACAGTGAACGCCTGAACGCATGGCCAAGCCGCAGAAGCCGACCGGACCTATATACGCATAACCTTGGAGAATTAGTAAAAACGGCTGGACTGAGAACCGCATTCGAGCAGGAAGCAGCGATGCTCAGTGACCTCGGTGTTGCTTGGGTGGTTGTGAAGGATTTTGACGTAAATGG
>CAXSEK010000001.1:0-22535 GCA_964235625.1 uncultured Acetobacteraceae bacterium | reverse complement strand
CCGGCGGGGCCAGCGCATTGATGCGCATCGCCATGGCCAGCACGTCGCCGGGCGGGGCCAGGGTGTAGCTGGCGATCCAATCGATGAACTGCCGCAGGTCGGCCTGCATCGGCGGCGCGTCGAGGATCGCATCGACGGGTTTCAGCTTGGCAGCGGGCACGGGGTCGCCGGCGGGCGCGTCCCATACCACGCCGATCTCGGCGCGGCGGTTCAGCGGCACCAGCACCATGTCGCCGGGCCGTAAATCCATTCCCTCCGGCACCGCGTAATCGAACGGGCCGGCGAGCGGGTAAGGCAACAAGACCGGAACCCGCTTCCGGGCTGCAGTGGTGCTGGCTAGGGTGGGGCCCGGCAGGCCGAGGTCGAGGGAGGGCAGACGCATGAAGTTGTTGGTGGCTCGCACACCCCGCACGATCAAGCCCCGCCGGTGAAACCGGGCATGGTGGATGGCGAGGACGTGGCCGCCTTCCTGCGCGCCAACCCCGGCTGGCTGCGCGACAACCCCGAGCTGTACCGCGTGCTGCAGCCGCCCTGCCGCCTGCATGGCGACGGGCTGGCCGATCACATGGCGGCGATGCTGGCCCGCGAGCGCGCCCACGCACAGGCCGAGTGCGCCCGCGCCGACAGCGTGCTGGCCGCCGGCCGCGCCGCCGCCGGGCTGGCCACGCGGGTGCAGGAGGCCGTGCTGGCCCTGATCCGCGCGGCCGACCCGGCGGAGTTCGTCCGCACCGACCTGCCGCCCTTGCTGGCGGTGGACGCCGCCTGCCTCTGCGCCGATTTCGGCCATCCCGGCACCCGCCTGCTGCCAGTGGGCTCCGTCGCGCGCCTGCTGGGCCGGCGCGAGGTGGCGTTCCGCGAGCAGCCGGTGGACGCGGCCCTGCTGCACGGCGCCGCCGCCCCGCTGGCCCGGGTGGACGCGCTGGTGCGGGTGGGGGAGGGATCGCTGCTGGCCCTGGCATCGCGCGAGCGGTCCCGGCTGCACCCTGGCCAGGGCGTGCGGTGGCTGGCCTTCCTGGGCCGTGCCCTGGCCGCGGCATGCGAGCGGTGAGACGGGCTTGGTTTCTCCCTCTCCCGTCCTTCACGGGAGAGGGTCGGGGTGAGGGGCGTCCACGCGCCGCCCAAAGACTGCCGGGATCCCGCGCACCCTCACCCCGGCCCTCTCCCGCCCGCGGAAGAGGGAGAAGAGGCCGGTCATGACCGGCGAGTCCGCCCGCCTCGCCTTCCTGGCCTGGCTTGCCGGTGAGCGGCGCGCCTCCCCGCTCACCGTCCGCGAATATGGCCGCGACCTGACTGCCTATCTCGGCTTCCTCACCCGCCATCTCGGCGGCGAGGCGGATCTCAAGGCCCTGGGCGCCGTGTCCCAGACGGATGTGCGCGCCTGGCTGGCCGAGCAGGCCGGCGAGGGGCAGCTCAACGCCACCCGCGCCCGTCATCTATCGGCCGTGCGCTCCTTCCATCGCTACCTCGCCCGGCGGCATGGCACGCCCAACCCGGCACCCGGCCTGCTCGCCACACCCAAGACCCGGCAGCCCATCCCCAAGGCGCTCACCCCCGAAGCTGCCCGCGGCGTGGCGGAGGACGCGGGCGGCGACGTCTCCGACAATCCGCTGGCCCAGGCGCGGGACACGGCGCTGTTCACCCTGCTCTACGGCTGTGGCCTGCGCATCGCCGAGGCGCTCGCGCTGGACATGCGCGACCGCCCGCGCCCCGGTGGCGCGTTGCGCGTGATGGGCAAGGGCGCCAAGGAGCGTATCCTCCCCGTGCTGCCCGCCGTCCAGCAGGCGATCGACGCCTGGGTCGCACTGCACCCGAACGGCGGCGACCCGGCCGCCCCGCTGTTCCCCGGCCTGCGCGGCAAGCGGCTGAATGCGGCGGTGGCGCAGCGCACCATGCGGCATTACCGCCACCTCGTTGGCTTGCCGGACCATGCGACGCCGCATGCCCTGCGCCACTCCTTCGCCACGCACCTGCTCTCCGGCGGTGCCGACCTGCGGTCAATCCAGGAACTGCTTGGCCACGCAAGCCTGTCTACCACGCAGCGTTATACCTCCGTTAACGAGGCGGGGCTGCTCGCGGTGTTCCGCGCCACCCATCCACGGGCCTGAAACGAACCATGGGACGGGGTACTCGTTATCGTGTCCAGAAACGCAGGCGTCCCGGCAGGGCGAACTTTGTTAGCGCCTTCGAACGCGGAACGTCACGGCGGCCAAGAGTGGCCGCCTTCAAAAAGGAACGGTCACATGGGTCTTCTCGATACGGTTCTCGGCAGCATGTTCGGCGGCAACAACCAACAGCAGCAGGGCGGTGGCGCCATGGGTGGGATGGGCGGCGTGCTCGGCAGCCTACTCGGCGGCATGGGTGGCGGCCAACAGCAGTCGGGAGGCATGGGCAACACGGGCGGCATGGGCAGCGGGATCGGCGGCCTGGTGTCGCAGTTCGAGAATGCCGGGCTCGGCCACATCGCGCAATCCTGGGTCGGCAATGGCCAGAACCAATCGGTCTCGCCCGACCAGCTGCAGAGCGTGTTCGGCCAGGGCCAGGTGAACCAGATGGCAAGCCAAGCGGGCATGCAGCCGACCGACTTCCTCTCGCAACTGGCCCAGCACCTGCCGAACGCCGTCCACCAGATGACGCCGAACGGCCAGGTGCCGGACGAGGGTACGGTATCGGTCTGACCGGCCGAGGGAGGAGTTTTAATGACCACTCGCATCGCGGCGGCGGCTCTCGCCGTCGCGTTCCTCGGTCTGCAGACCGCTCCAGGTCTGGCCCAGACGCAGAACGCGCTGAACTACCGTCTCCTGTCGCAACAGGACGCGTCAGCCCTGCCAAGCCAGGGCGGCGCCCTTGGTATGGACATCGTCAGCGGCACGCATATCGATGACGCCGGGCTCAGTTTCGAGATGCTGCGCATCAAGGGCGTCCGGGTTGGCACACCTGGCGCGCAGGCCGGGTTTCACGCGGGTGACCAGATCGTGGCGGCGGACGGAAGGGTGTTCCCGACTCTTCAGACTTTCGCCGCCTATGTGCGCTCCTTGCCACCCGGCAAGCTGATGTCAGTCGACTACATCCCCAATGGCGGCGGCCCGCAGCAGGCGCAGCGGATCGGCGTCACAGTCGGCAGCGGCGGCCGCGCCGTGGCTCCCGCCCAGGCAGATAGCGCCCCGGAACATGAGGGACTGTCCACAGGCACCAAGATCGCAATCGGTGTCGGCGCGGCAGCGCTGTTTGGCTGCTACGAGATGGGCTGCTTCAGCCACAAGCAGCCAGTTGCCGCGCGCCAGCCGATGCTTGCGCCGATCCCGATGCCCGCGCAGCAATCGCCGCAGAACGGGTTCGTCCCGCAACACTGACACCACCGTCATGCCAGGCCTTGGGCCTGGTATCCACGGCCTCGGCTGAAATACGTCGAGCGTATCGGCATCTGGCGCGTGCAGGAGTGTTGCGCGCCTATGCTGAGCCGACGCCATGGATAGTAGGGTCAACCTGTGGCATGACGGTGTGCAATGCGAGTTCTCACCCAGCTTGGGCATTTGCAGTCTATGCGGCCGCGATGAGCGCCCGCATTTTTTGCACCACATTCGTCAGCCCATCCGTAATCGCCTGGCCGATGATGAAATGGCCGATGTTCAGCTCAATAACCTCCGGCAAGCATGCCACTGCCTGGACGTTGTCGTAGCTCAGCCCATGCCCTGCGTGGCACTCCATCCCGAGTTCGGCAGTCAGCGCGGCGCCTTGCCGCAGCCGATCCAATTCGCCGGCCCGCCCCCCTGCATAGGCCCCTGTGTGCAATTCTACGATATCGGCTTGCAAGTAAGCAGCGGCTTGCAGCTGCCGCTCCTCCGGATCAATGAACAGCGACACACGGATTCCTGCCGCCCGCAGCCCGGCGACAATCGGGCGCAGCGTTTCCATCTGGCCCGCCACGTCCAGCCCGCCCTCCGTCGTCACCTCTGCCCGTCGTTCCGGCACGAGGCAGCAGGCGTTGGGGCGCACCCGCAGCGCGTTGGCCACCATCTCCTCGGTCGCCGCCATTTCTAGGATCGTGGACCGCAGCCGGTCGATGTCGGCGTCACGCATGTGGCGGCGGTCCTCCCGCAGATGCGCGGTAATGCCGTCCGCCCCCGCCGCGATCGCCGCCATCGCCGCGTCCACCGGGTCAGGATGGGCGCCGCCGCGCGCGTTCCGCACGGTCGCCACGTGGTCGATGTTCACCCCGAGCCGGATCACGCCACCCTCCTCGCCGCCAGCTCCGCCGCCAGGTGCAACGCCGCGACCAGGCTGGCCGGATCCGCCTTGCCCTGCCCGGCGATGCCGAACGCGGTGCCGTGGTCCGGCGACGTCCGAATGATGGGCAGCCCCAGCGTCACGTTCACCCCCCCGGCCATATCTAGCGTCTTGAGCGGGATCAACGCCTGGTCATGGTACATGCAGATCGCCGCGTCGTAGGTCGGCCGGGCCGCGTCGGTGAACAGGGTGTCGGGCGGGTAGGGGCCGGTCGCGTCGATCCCCTCCGCCCGCAGCGCCTCGATCGCTGGGCGGATGACCAGGATCTCCTCCCGCCCCATCGCCCCGTCCTCGCCGGCATGCGGGTTGAGGCCGGCCACCGCCAGCCGCGGCGCCGCGATGCCGAAATCCCGCCGCAGCGCCGCCGCCGTGGCGCGCGCCACCGCCAGGATCGCCGGCACCGTGACACCCTCCAGCGCCTGCCGCAGCGACATGTGGATAGTCACCGGCACCACGCGCAGTTCGCGGCAGGCCAGCATCATCACGGGCGTGCTCCCGGTCAGCGCGCCAAGGAACTCGGTATGTCCAGGATGGGGGAAGCCGGCCTGATACAGCACGGCCTTGCTGATCGGGTTCGTCACCATCGCGGAGGCATCGCCGGCCTGCACCAACTGCACCGCCCGCTCGATGCTGGCGATCACGGCGGGGGCGTTCGCCGGGTCGGGCCGGCCAGGCCGGGCAATCTCCGGCAGGGACAGCGCCAGCACCGGCAGCGCCGCGCCGAATAAATCCGCCACCTGGTCCAGCCGCTGGATCACCGCCATTGGCACGTCCAGACCGCCGACCCAGAACGGGTCCGCGATCAGCGCGAAGGGCGGGCCCGCCAACGCCAGCGCGCGCCACGCCTTGGCCGTGATTTCGCCGCCGATGCCGGCCGGGTCGCCCATGGTGAGCACGAGGGGTTTAAGCGCGGTCATGGCCCGCAACCAACCACGATCGGCCCTTTTTGAAAACCGCTTGCCCTCTCCTATATCATGCTGCCGTGCAGGAGCCCGACCGCCATGAATGACCGTCCCCGCTTCTTCGATGACCTCGCCGGCGTCGCCGGTGGTGCCTTTTCCGCCTTCACCGGCCTGCGGGACGAGGCGGAGGCCACGATCCGCGCCCGCATCGACGAGGCGATCCGCAAGCTGGACCTGGTCCGCCGCGACGACATGGAGGCGGTCGAGAAGATGGCCGCCAACGCCCGTGCCGGCCAGGAAGCGGCCGAGACCCGGCTTGCCGGGCTTGAGCTGCGGGTGGCTTTGCTCGAGGCTGCCGCGGCGCGGGCCCGGGCTGCCGAACCGCCACCCGCCGCCCTGCGCCCGGCCGGCGCGGAATTTCCCGACCCGAACGGTATCTGAGTGGCGTCACCCGAACCGGGGTTGCAGCAAGGGTTTGCAGCCCGGTAGTCTCGTCCCGTGTCGAGTCGTGGCAGCAAGTCCATGGCCCGGCCCGCGTCCGGCCTTCCTCCAGATGGGGAGACCCCATGATGCCGACCGTTCAGTCCCTGCAAATCAACGATCATGCCGCCAACCCGCTCGACGCGCTCGAGCGCATCGTCGTGGAGAACGACTGGGCCTTCGACCGCCGTAGCGAGGCCGAGATGGCGGCCGAGGCACCCGGGAAGTGGTGCGATTACGGCCTGTATTTCTCCTGGTCGCGGGAGATCAGCGCCATGCACTTCACCTGCGCCTTCGACCTGAAGGTGCCGGCCGGCCGGCGCACCGCCCTCTACGAGTTGCTGGCGCTGGCCAACGAGAAGCTGTGGATCGGCCATTTCGGCATGGACAGCGATGACGGCATGCCTCTGTTCCGCCACTCGGTGCTGCTCCGCGGCGCCCGTGGTGCTTCGGCCGAGAGCCTCGAGGACATGATCGATATCGCCATCACCGAGTGCGAGCGGTTCTATCCGGCATTCCAGTTCGTGCTGTGGGGCGGCAAGTCGCCGGCCGACGCACTGGCCGCCGCCATGCTGGAGTGCGTGGGCGAGGCCTGAGCGTGCCACCAAGCATCCTATTGCTCGGTTGTGGGAAGATGGGCGGCGCCATGCTGGCCGGATGGCGCCGCTCCGGCCTGGACCGCACCTACGTCATCGACCCGGCAGTGCCGCCCTCGGCCGGGGACGGGGTGAGCGTGGTGGCCGAAGCCGCCGCGATCCCCAGCGGTTTTAGGCCGGACGCGGTGATCCTCGCCATCAAGCCGCAATCCGCGTCCGTGGCGGTGCCCCCGGTCGCGCGGTTCACCGCGGGCGCCGTGGTCATGTCGATCATGGCCGGGCGCACCATCGCCGCCATCCAGGGCCTCACCGGGCCGGCGCCCACCGTGCGTGCCATGCCCAACACCCCGGCGGCGATCGGCCAGGGCTTTACCGCGGCCTTTGCCGGACCGGGCGTGACACCGGACAAGCACCGTCTGTGCGAGCGGCTGCTGAGCGCGGTGGGAGATGTCGCCTGGCTGGGTGCGGAGGACCAGCTGGATGCCGTGACCGCTCTGTCCGGCGGCGGCCCGGCCTACGTATTCCTGCTGGCCGAGCTGCTGGAGGCCGCGGCCATCGAGCAGGGCCTTCCGCCGGACCTGGCCAAACGCCTCGCCCGGCGCACCGTCGCCGGGTCCGGCGCGTTGCTGGACGGCAGTACGGACACACCGGCCGCCATGCGCACCGCCGTCACCAGCCCCGGCGGCACCACCGAGCGTGCGCTGGCCGTGCTGATGGCTCCGGACGCTTGGCCCGGCACGATGCGCCGCGCCATTGCCGCGGCAACGGCCCGCTCCCGCGAGTTGTCATCGTAGCCAGCCTGGCAAACTCGTTCCGCCGGGCCAGATAGCGCACATGGATGACATCGACTTTGACAAGGCCCTGGTGGCCGCCGCGTTCACGCAGGCGGGCCTGACCGGCTGGCGCAGCCTCAGCATCGTGGAGGCGGCCCTGAGCGCTGGCCTCCCGCTCGACCGCGCGCGGGCCCGCTTCCCCGGCCCAGGGGCGGTCCTAATGAAGTTTGGCGTCCTGGCCGACCAGGCGGCCTTGGCCGAGCCGGCGACCGAACCGCGCGCACGGGACCGGCTGTTCGACCTGATCATGCGCCGCTTCGACGTGCTGCAGGCGCACCGCGACGGCATGACCGCTCTGCTCCAAGTCCTCCCGACCGACCCGGGCCTATCCCTCCTCCTCGGCGGTGCCACCCTGCGGAGCATGGGCTGGATGCTCGAGGCCGCGGGCATCCCCGCGACCGGCCTGCGCGGCCAGCTTCGCGCCAACGGCATGGTGGGCGTGTGGCTCTATACCCTGCGCGCCTGGCGGGACGATGCGAGCGCCGATCTCGCCGGCACGATGGCCGCCCTGGACAAGGCGCTGGACCAGGCGGAGCGCTTCTCCTCAATGTTCGGCCTGACGACGGACGATCCAGGCATGAGCGCGGACGACGCCGAGGTCATGGAGGGCGTAATGGACGTGCCTGCCGATCCGGACCTGGCGCCACCGCTCACGACGGTTCCGCCGCCCCCACCCCCACCGGACGTGCCGCCTCCCTCACCGATCTAGGCAGAGCATCGGACATAGCCCGCATCGCCAACGCCACATCCCCGCCAAACGCCGGCAGCGCGATGACCGCCTCACCTCCGACCGTCTCCACCATCACCCAACCACACACCGTCCCCGCCCGCGTATCCCACATCGTCACCTGGTAGCCGCCATCCGCCAGGCCCGGAACCCGGATCCGCGCCGGTGACGGCTCCACGCTCACGCGCCCGTCCGGCAGCAACGCCCGCCGGACCAGCCACACCACCGCCTGCGCCGCGTCGCCGCAGCCGAACGCCACCACCTCCGGCGTGTCCACCCCCACCTGGAGCGGCACGCGCCGGAACCGCAGCCAGTCCACCAGCCCCAGGAACCCCGCCATCGCCGATTGCGCCCGCCGCATACCCGGCGTCAGGGCGTGCGGGTCCCGGTTAGGCCAGCGCATCCCGCCGCCGGCTCCGCCCGAGGCCAAATGGGCCCATTGGATATGGCGGAAGTACTCGTCGTCGAACGCGGCCGGCAATGTGCGGCCATGGTCCTTGAACGTGTGGATCGGGCCGTGCTCGGTGTCGAAAAACGGCCGCCCGTCCTCGATCTGGCCCAGCGCCTCCCGCACCAGCCGGCCCACTTCGATCGCCGGGGTCACCGTGTCCGTCGGATGGTCGATCGTGCCCTCGCCGTAGAAATGCGAATTCGCGAAATCGAGGTTGGCGCTGCGGAAGATCGGCCCAGCGATCCACGGTTTCCACACCAGCTCCGGCCCGAACACGCTCACGCATTGCAAATGGGCGCGTCCATGCAGACGCTGCTCCAGCGCACGCAGCCAGGGGCCGACATCGTCGATATAGTCGGTGAAGCAGGCCGGCGCGCGGTCCTCGCCCTGCGCCGGGTGCATCTCGTTGTACAGGTCCCAGGCGAACAGCGCGCCGCTGCCGCCCCAGCGCTCCGTCGCGAAGGCCAGCCGCCGCTTCATCGCCGCTCGTGCGCCGGGGTGGGTCAGCAGCTGCGTCCGGCTCGGGCACGGGCCGCCGTTGGCCGTGTTCCACGGGTGGGCATGCCACCGGGTCCAAGTGAAGTAGCTGTCCACCGGCGTGAGCAGGATGCGCAGCCCGGCCGCCTCGCAGAGCGAGAACAGGTCGTCCCACACCTGCACCATTGCCGGGTTCCAGCACCCGGCCGGCCGCTCGATGGCGTGCTGGTCGTCCTCGGCATATTCCAGCATCAGTCGCATCACCGTGACGCCGTGTGCGGCCAACATCGCCACGTAGCGCGCGGCCGCGGCGACGTCCCGCCTTGCATACAGGCCGCGCAGCTCCGGCCAGCTCACGGCATCGTTCTGGCCGATCGGCATCCAGGCCGCGCCGTCCTCGGTCATGAAATAGGGGCTTGCGGGCGCGCGGACGATCCAGATAGGGGGCGGCATAGCAGACCGTTCGCCGTTTTCGGCTGGCAGCGCAACCGGGGTCGGGGCACAACCGTTTGTCTGTTTGCGCACGATGGTTGCCGCAATGACGGCGTGCTACAAACCGTAGCGCAAAGACCTTGGTCTTCAAGAAAGGAAACGCGATGTCTGACGAGAACGGTCCCAATAGCACGCTGCAGTCGGGGACGAACGCCGCGCAGGCAATCGGCCGCAACATGACGGACATGGGCACCAAGGCCATGGCGGAGTTCACCCGCATGTTTTCCGAGATGAAGGCGCCGGCGCTTCCCGACATGGAGTCGCTGATGGCCGCGCACCGCCGCAATCTCGAGACGCTCTCCGCCGCCAACCGTGTGGCCCTTGAAGGCGCGCAGGCCGTGGCGCGCCGCAATATGGAGATCATGCAGCAGACCATGTCCGAGCTGACCGAGGGCATGCGCTCCTTCTCCGCCAGCGAGACGCCGCAGACCCGCGCCGCCCGCCAGGCCGAGATGCTGAAATCCTCCTACGAGCGCGCCGTGGCGGACATGCAGGAGATCGGCGACCTGATCCAGCAATCCAACGGCGAGGCGCTCGGCCTGCTAAACAAGCGGTTTACCGAGGCGATGGACGAAGTGAAGCAACTGGTCGCCAAGGGCGCGGAGCAGACGCACAGCGCTTGAGGCACGCCGGCCATGTCCAGATGGCCCACCCGATGTCAAGGACGGCGTCATCGACGAGCGGCAAGGCCTTCGCTGTCTTGCGATGGGTATCCCGCTCGTCATGCCCTTTACCGGCATTCCATCTGCCGCGCCGGCGAAGTCTTTGGCCGGCTCCGCCCACGTGGCTGACAGCTAATTGGAACTAGATCGCTAGCTTAGGGCCAAAACTTTGTAGAACACGCTGACAAAGCAAGGATATTGGGAGCCGTCGACGGTTCATGGACACCATGACGATCGATGAGATCGTGTTCCCAACTTGCGAGTGTGTCCGATCATGTTGCTAGCGCCCAGACTCGACGACCAGCCGACCGCTTGGGCCAAGGGGGACACAGCCAGTCCCAACCGAACCGAGTCCCCACGTGAAATTCTGCAACGCTCCGACCCCGACACACCGGTCATGAGCATAGACGCGGACGTCTTTGCACAAGCAATCTTTAACATGACTCAAGGTGTCTGTCTCTACGACCGCCAAGACCGGCTCCGGCTCGCCAACGAGCAATTTTGCCGTATCTTCAACCAGCCGATACACACTCTGCGGGTCGGCATGTCGTTGCAGGACATGATAATCGCCAGCAAGGCCGCCGGCAATTATCCAAATTGGACGGCCGAGCAAGTCTGGATCGAGCGTAAGCGGTTCATCGACCTGCGCCAGGCCGGGACTTTCATACAAGTGTTGGGCGACGGACGCCGGGTCGCCATCTCGCATCAGCCGTTGAGTGACGGCGGCTGGGTGGCGACGTACGAGGACATCACCGAGCGCCTGCGCGCAGAGGAGAAGATCCGCTTCATGGCGCACCATGACGGTCTGACCCAACTGCCGAACCGGCTACTGCTGGGTGAGCGGCTAAACGAGGCGTTGGCGCAGGCCCGTCAGGGTCGTCCCTGCGCACTCTTCAGCTTGGACCTGGATGGCTTCAAGCCAGTGAACGACCGGCTTGGCCACGCGGCAGGCGACCTCCTGCTTCAGGAGGTCGCTCTGCGATTGCAGTTGGAACAACGTGGCACCGACATGGCAGCGCGGCTTGGCGGCGACGAGTTCGCGCTTCTGCTGATGGATACCACTCCGGCCGCAGCGATCGATGTCGCCAATCGGGTCGCCCAGTCACTCAGCCGCGAGTATCGTCTGGGCGACGCAGGTGCTGCCCAGATTGGCGTGAGTATCGGCATCGCCTGCGCGCCCGACCACGCGACCGAGGCCGATGGCTTGCTGTCGCGCTCCGATAAGGCATTGTACGCGGCCAAGCATTCGGGGCTGAGCGTCCCCCGGCTGTACGATCGTCACATCGAGGAGGGCAAATGGCCCGCTAGCGCAAAACGGCCGCCTTTGGCTCGACCGAGGCCGATCGGTCTGCAGGCCTTGCGTGATGCAGCCACCATGGCCAACGACATGCAGGTCGCGCTGCACGCAGGTGACATCGAGTTGCGGTATCAACCCATCGTGGACGCACTCTCGTCCCGGACCGTGGCATTCGAAGTCACCTCGCAATGGTGCGACCCGGTGAAGGGCATCATACCCCCCGAACGCTTCATCCCGGCCGCGGAGGAAAGCGGTTTCATTATTCCGCTCACCAACTGGGTCCTCCGCCGGAGCTGCTATGCCGCTATGACCATGCAGAACGATGCGAAGATCAGCGTCAATCTATCCGCTTTGAACTTCAGCGATCCGTCCTTGCTTGAAACGGTCGTGGCCATATTGACCGAAACGGGGCTGCCGTCGTCGCGCCTGGTCATCGAGCTGACGGAAGGACTGCTCCTCGAAGAAAGCCCTGCCGTGTCCGACACCGTTGCCGGCTTGCGTGGCCTGGGGATCGAGATATGGCTTGACGACTTTGGCACCGGCTACTCGAATTTCGCCTACCTGCAGTCGCTCCCGCTTACCTCGATCAAGATCGACCGCTGTTTCCTGGCAAACCGCCCGCAACGGACGGCCTTGCTGAACGGCCTGGTGTCCGTCGGCCACGCCTGCGGTTTCGGCGTCATCGCCGAAGGAGTCGAGACAATGGAGCAGCGGGACCTCCTCCTGAGCTTGGGGGTCGACCAGCTCCAAGGCTTCCTGTTCGGCCGACCGGAGCCTGCTTTGGACCGAAGGTCTCCCCTTGGCACCATCGAGCGCGGAACGGGCGAGAAAGTAGCCGCCGCTCTGGAGAGTGAGGCGGCATCGAGCGGCTTGAGCATGAGTTCCCGTCTTTCCTTGAGCCACGGCGCATGGCCAAGAAAGCCCTGACAGCTTCTATCAAAGGGTGTCGCCCGACCGAGGCCGACTGGCCTATGCCTGCCTGGTGCGGCTCATCCGCCCCACGCGGACCCGCTACCGCGGCAGCCGCAGCCGCGCCCGCAAGCCGCCCATCGGACTCTGCTCCAGCACGATGTCGCCACCATGGGCGCGCACGATGTCGCGTGCGATCGTAAGGCCGAGCCCGGTGCCGCCACCGCCCGTCTCGAAGGCGCGGAACACGCTCTCCCGCCGGTCCGCCGCGATCCCCGGGCCGTCATCGTCCACCAGCACCTCGACCATCCGGTCCTCCGGCACCGCCGACAGCGTGATCTGCCGGGCGTGCCGCCTCGCATTGTCCAGCAGGTTCATGATCGCCCGCCGCAACGCATCCGGACGCAGCAACAGCGTCAGCTCCTCCGACACTTCCAACGCCACCTCCGCCCCCGCCCGGCGCGCGCCGGCAGTCACGTCCCTCAGCAGGGTCGACAGATCCACGGTCTGCGCCTGCTCCATCCCTTCCCCGCGGGCGAAGGAAAGGTAGCCGCCGATCATCCGCTCCATCTCCGCCACGTCGGCCGTCATGTCGGCCACGTCCTCCTCCATCCCTGCCCCCGCCGGCAGCATGGCCATCGCCAGCCGCAGCCGGGTCAGCGGCGTACGAAGGTCGTGGGATACGCCGGCCAGCATCTCCGTCCGCTGGGTCAGGAACCGGCTGATCCTGGCCTGCATGCGGTTGAACGCGACCGCGGCCTGCCGCACCTCGGTCGCGCCCTCGAGCTTCATCGGCCCGCGGTCCCGCCCCATGCCGAACAGCTCCGCCGCCGCCGCCAGCCGCCGGATCGCCCGCACCTGGATGCGCATGAACATCGCCGCGATGGTGAACAGCAGCAGGGCCGACCCGGCCAGCCACAGCACGAACAGGTACAGGGTGGACGTATACAGCCGCTTGCGGGGCGCCTCCACCTCCAGCACCCCCTCCGGCAGCTGCACCTCGATCTCCACGTTCCGCGGGTCGGAGAGCCAGTCCATGCTGAACGGCAGCCGCACCTTGTCCTGCAGCGCCGCCGCCAGGTCGTCGTCCATCGGACCGGGCTGGTTCACCCAGGGCTTGCCGCTGATCTTGCCGTCCGGGGCGAAGCGCATCGGCACCTCGAGCCGCTGCCACGCCGAATACAGGATCCAGTCCCGGTTTTCATCGCCCGGGAAGCGGTGCATCAGTTCGATTGCCTGCGACACCTCGCCCGCGATCGCGAAGGCCAGCCGGCGGGATGTCACGTCCAGGTAGCTGCCGTAGAAGATGGTGAACGCCACGCCCTGCAGGATCACCAGCGGCACCAGGATGATCAACAGGCTGCGCCCCAGCAGAGACCGCGGCAGCACACGCTTGATGCCGAGCCGCATTGCCTACCCTCCCGGCTTCAACACGTAGCCGCGCCCCCGCACGGTATGCAGGAACCGGGGTTCGCGCGGGTCCGCCTCGATCTTGCGGCGCAGGCGTGTCACCTGCACGTCGATCGCCCGCTCCCCTGCCTCGTCCATCCCCAGCGCCTGTCCGATCGCCTCCCGGGAGAGCACGTCTCCCGGCGCCCGCGCCAGCAGGCCGAGCAGCGCCGCTTCCCCCCCGGTCAGGTGCACGACCCCCTCCGGCCCCACCAATTCGCCCCGTTCCGTATCGAAGTTGAGCGGCCCGAGCTGCACCGCCCCGGCATGTTCGGCGGGCGTGACCCGGCGCAGCATGGCCCGGATTCGCAGCACCAGCTCGTAGGGGTCGAACGGCTTGCCGAGATAGTCGTCCGCCCCCGCCTCGAACCCGGCGATCCGGTCCTCCGGCGCACCGCGGGCGGTCAGCAGCAGAATCGGCAGGTCAGACCGCTCGCGCCGCAGCGTCTCCGTCAGGTCCAGCCCCGTCTCCCCCGGCATCGTCACGTCCAGCACCATCAGGTCCGGCTGCAGCGAGCGCATCTTGGCCCGCGCATCGGCCGCATTGTCCGCCGTGGTGACGCGGAAGCCCTGTTCCGCCAGATAGCGCTGCAGCAGGCGGCGGAGCCGGTCGTCGTCGTCCACCACCAGGATATGGGCATCCCCGCTCATCCCGCCCGCGCCTTGTCCAGGTAGGCGCGGGCCGCCGGGTCCATCACGGCGCGCATCACGCGGCCGAACCCCTCCACCGCCGGGCCACCCGCCTCGCGATACGCCGTCGCCAGCCGTTCCCGCTGGGCATCGAACAGCCGCCGCTCCAGCGTCTGGCCTTCGGGCGTCAACGTCAGCAGCCGCTGCCGCCGGTCCTGCCGGCCTGGCGCCTGCGCCACGAAGCCCTTCTCCACCAGCTCGTTGAGTACCCGCGCCAGGCTCTGCTTGGTGATGCGCAGGATGCCGAGCAGGTCGCCCACCGTCATCGCGGGATTGCGCCCGATGAAATGCAGCGCCCGGTGATGCGCCCGTCCCAGCCCCAACTCGGCCAGCACGACGTCGGCGACCCCCGTGAAATCGCGGTAGGCGAAGAACAGCAGGTCTTGCGCGAAGCGCATCTGCTCCTCCCGCAAAAACAGCAGCGCGGCCCCGGCCTGCGGTGCCGTAGGCCGTTCGGCCTTCATCCCGGACATGGCTGGTAGGCGCTCCCATTATGGCAGTCTTGTTGACGCTTTAGTATTTCACCCATAGCGTCGGCTAGCTTAAAGCAACTAAATTACTCAGGAGACGAGCGATGGCTTTGGTTCCTTTCGACGACCGGGATGGCCTGATCTGGTGGGACGGCGAGATGGTGCCCTGGCGAGACGCCAAGCTGCACGTACTCTCCCACGGGCTGCACTATGCCAGCGGCGTGTTCGAAGGCGAGAGGGCTTATTCCGGCACCATCTTCATGCTGCGCGCGCACAGCGAGCGCCTGATCGCCTCGGCGCGCATCCTGGGCTTTCAGATCCCCTGCACGCCCGAGCAGATCGACCAGGCCTGCTGGGACGTGGTGAAGGCCAACGGGTTGGTGGACGCCTATGTCCGCCCGATCGCCTGGCGCGGCAGCGAGCAGATGTCGGTCTCGGCGCAGAACAGCAAGGTCCACCTCGCCATCGCTTGCTGGGCCTGGCCCAACCTGTTCGGCGACGACCGCATGAAGGGCGTCCGCCTGGGCATCGCCGAGTGGAAACGCCCGAGCCCGGACACCGCACCCACGGCGTCCAAAGCCTCCGGCCAATACATGATCGGCACCCTGGCCAAGCATAAGGCCGAGGCCGAGGGCTGGGACGACGCGCTGATGTACGACTGGCGTGGCCACGTCGCCGAGGGCACCGGCGCCAACATCTGCTTCGTCTTCGACGGCGAGGTGCACACGCCGACACCCGACTGCTTCCTCGATAGCATCACCCGGCGTGCCGTGGCCGGCCTGGCCCGCCGCCACCAGATCCGGATGGTCGAACGCACGGTTCTCCCGGAGGAACTGGGCCGCGCGACGGAAGCGTTCCTGGTCGGCACCGCCGCCGAAGTCACCCCCGTCCGCCAGATCGGCGACCACAGCTATACGCCCGGCCGCATCACCCACACGCTGCTGAGCGAATACGAGAAGCTCGTCCGGCTAACCCCGCCGGAGGTGGCCCGGGTGGCGGCGTAGCAGGGCTCCCCGGTGCCTCTCCCTCTCCCTATTCTGGGAGAGGGTCGGGGTGAGGGAGCTTGGGATCCCGTGATAGCTGGAAGTATGTGCGCGGACGGCCCTCACCTCGACCCTCTCCCGTGAAAAACGGGAGAGGGAGAAGCCTCACTTCTTTACCTTCGCCGGCTGTTCCCACCCCAGGCCGTCGCGGCCTCGGTCGCCTCCCCGCCGATCGGGTCCGCTGGCCCGGCGCCTTCCGCACCCGCCGCATCGGCCGCGGCCTCGGCACCCTCCTGCATCCGGTCCGCATCCACGCCGGGCACCAGGTTCACTGGGTCGATCGGCGCGGTTCCCGCAGCGTCCGGGTCGGCCGTTGGGGCGTGCTTCGGATCATCGGTCATGGCGAACCTCTCGCGGGTGGTGGTCACCAATAACGCGCCGGTTCCGCCAGGTGTTCATCAACGCGAAATAGGGCGGCAGCAGCACGAGCCACGCGATCCGCGCGCCATAACGGTCATGCGGGCCGGACAGCGCCCCCGTCGCGAACGCATTGGCCAGCACCCCCAGCAGCACGGTCAGCGCCAGCCCTGCCATGGCCGGGTTGCGCCGCCACATCAACGGCACCAACGACACCGTAGCGAACGCGCCCGCCACGAGAAAAACCAGCCGCACCGGCTCCCATGGTGCCGCCACCGCGTCCAGCGTGCCCTGCACCTGCCGCCCCGCCTCGAACCACCGCCGCTCCGCCGCTGGGAAATACGTTCGCAACAGCAGACCCACGGTCGCCTCCAGGTAATGCGGGCCCAGCGTATCGCCGACCTGCACCCGCACGAGCTGGCGCAGCGTGTTCAGCGCCGCGTGCTCCGCCGCCTCCAGCGGGGCATACCGCAACGTCACCGCGACCAAATGCGCGGCCTCCGGGGTGAACGGGATCGGGCCGAAACCATAGCCCCAAACCGGCCCCTCCGGCGCCCACAGGAACGCGTCGCTGTCCATCGGCAATTGGTCCGACCAGTGGCAGATGCGCAGCCCGGCCTGCGGGCAGACGCTGTGGACATAGTCCGCCGCCGGCCCATCCGCCTGCAGCCGGGCCAGCGCGAACACCGCGCCATAGGGCGACACGGCCAGCACACCGTTGCCGACCAGGTTGCTGCCGAGCAGCCAGGCCAACGCCAGGACCAGCGGCGCCGCACACCACAGCAGCCGCCGCCACCGCGCCGCCGCCACCGCGGCCAGGCACCCCGCCGCCACGACGAGGTGCGCCAGGTGCGCGGCGATCGCAACCGCCCCCAGCAGCACGACGCAGCCGGTCGCCACCCGCCCGAGCCGTCCCCAGCCCAGCAGAGCCACGCACAATACCACCAAGGGTGCGAAGATGTCCGGCATCACGAAGCTGACGAACCAGGGCGCCGCACTGCCCACCGCGAGCAAGGCGCACAGCCCGGCATGCGGCCACACGCCACCCGGCCCGGCGCTCCGCCCCACCCCCCACAACACGGCGCTCACCGCCAGCGCCTGCCCGGCCACCACGCCCCATAGCGATACGCCACCATGCAGCAGCAGGATCAGCGGGCCGTACACCCACGGCTTGTCCCATCCCATGCTCGGCGCCAACCCCATGTCGGCCAACGCCGCCGTATCGCTGAACACGATCGGGTAGCGGTTCACCAAGGCCGGCCAGGCCAGCAGCACCGCCCCGCCGAGCACCGCCGCCGCCGCCAGGAGGCCCTCCCGCGGCCAGTCGAGCGATCGGCTACCCAGGCTCACCAGCGCGAGGCAGCCTCGTCATCCGCCTCGCGCGCCTCCACCCAGCGCGCCTGCCCGTCGGCGAATTGCTCGCTCTTCCAGAACGGAGCCCGGGTCTTCAGCCAGTCGATCAGGAACGCCGTCGCCTCGAGCGCCGCCGCCCGATGGGGCGCCGCGGCCAGCACCAGCACGATGCCCTCGCCCGGCACCAGCCGCCCCACCCGGTGCACCAGCGTGCAGCCCAGCAGCGACCAGCGCGCGCAGGCCTGCCCGGCGATCCCCGCCATCGCCGCCTCCGTCATCCCCGGATAATGCTCAAGCGTCAGGCTCAGCAGCGGCTGCGCCGGATCGTCCCGCACCACGCCGACGAAGCTGCCGACCCCGCCCACATCGGTTCGCCCGGCGGTCAGCGCCACCAACTCGGCCGCCAGGTCGAACGGCCCGGCCTGCACGCGGACCGTGAGCGTCACCCTCCGGTCACCGGTGGGAAGAACGCCACCTCGTCCCCGTCCTGCACGGGAGAGGCCGGGGGTGCGAAGCTCTGGTTCACTGCCGCCCGCACGGTGGCCAGGTCGGTGAAAGCCCGCTGCCCGGCCTCGTCGCGCCCGCGCAGCCAGGCCGCGAGTTCGCCCACGGTGGCGACACCTGGGGGCAGGGCCAGGCTCTCCTCCGGGCGGCCCATCCGCTCCCGCAGCCAGGCGAAATAGCGGATCCGGACTGTCACCTACTTGGTCGGCACCGTCTTCACGCTGCCATCGGGGCCAATCAGCGTGCTGGTGCCGTTGCCATTCGGCACTAGGATCCCATTCCCGCCGGAGGGCGGCGTCTGCATCTGGCGGTAGCCACGCCCGCTGCCGCCGCCCACATCCAGCGATGGCCCGCCCGGCGTGGGCATGGCGGAACGCTGCTGCGGCGGTGGCGGCGGGGTCTGCGGCGGCGGCAGGCCACGGTCGGCATTGTTGGCGCGCCCGACCTGCCCATTGCCGCCGTTGTTCACGGCCGGGCCGCCGGCGCCGCCGGGCTGCCCCCCGGCACCGCCCGTCTGCCCCGACCCTCGCCGGATCTCCTGGTCCTGCTGCTTCTGGATGTCTTGCAGCGTCAAGTCCGGGCCGGTGTTGGTCGGCCATACGTTGCCGGTCTCTGGAACCAGGACCGGCACGTCCACGTTTTCGCCACGGATGCGCAGGAAGGTCTCGCTGCTACCGGCGGGGGTGTTGGGGTTGTGGCCGAAATACTGGGTCGTATGGTCGAAGAAGACGCCGGTTCCCGTGCATCCGGACAGCAGGCCCGCCGACATGATCGCAGTGATGGACAGGGCAGAACGCCGCATCAAGGATGGCTCCAAAGGTGGCCGCGCGGCCGGACGGGCCGGACTGTGCCCGCTACACCCATCCGGCTCAAGCTTCCGCGAGGCTGCGGTGCACAAACGACACGATCCATGACGTAATTGCAGCGGCATCGCCGAGCGGTAACACAGGCCGATCGCAACCAGGCAACGCCGCGTCAGTCGCCACGGCTGCCACGTCCGCCCAATCGGGCCAGAGCGGCGGCTTGCCCAAGGCGGGGCGGTGCACCTCCAGCTTCGGGAATGGATAACGCCGGAACCCCTCTACCAGCACCAGATCCACTGGGCCCATGCGCGCCAGCAGGTCGGGCAGGTCCGGCTCTGCACCCGGCTCCTCGTGGATCAGCGCCCAGCGGCCGGGCGAGGTGACCAGCACCTCCCGCGCGCCCGCCATCCGGTGCCGCCAGCTATCCTTGCCGGGCTTGTCCAGCTCCGCCCCGTGATGGGCGTGCTTGACGGTCGAGACGACGAGCCCAGCGGCCAGCAACCCTGGCAACACGGCCTCGATCAGCGTCGTCTTGCCGGCGCCGGACCATCCCGCGATGCCGAGGACAGTGCGTGCGGTCACTGCCCGCTCGGGGCGCTCTGCACGTGGCGCAGCCCGGCAAGCAGGTAGCCCCACCCGGTGACGAGCGTCAGCACGGCGGCCACCCAGAGCATGGCCTCACCGATGGCGGCGACCGGCAACGGCACGTGCAGCAGCGCCGCCACGTCGTCCCCCGCAAGCAGGGTGCCGAGCGCGCCCATCTGGAACCCCGTCTTCCACTTGGCCAGCTGCGTGACGGGCAGGCTGATCCGGATGCCGCCCAGGAACTCCCGCAGCCCGCTGACCAGGATCTCGCGCATCAGGATCACGATCGCCGCATACAGCGCCCCATCCGGGAACCGCCCCTGCCCGGCGAGGGCCAGCAACGTGGCCCCCACCAGCAGCTTGTCCGCGATCGGGTCCAGCATGCGCCCGAGATCGGAGTGCTGCCGTCGTGTGCGCGCGAGATGCCCATCGAGCCAATCGGTGATCCCGGCCGCCGCGAACAGCAGCGTCGCCAGCAGATCCCCCACCGGCGTCCGCACTGCGACGCACGCCACCATTAACGGGATCGCCCCGATGCGGGACAGGGTGAGCAGGTTTGGAAGGTCGGTCAGCATCTGCCGCGAGCTTAGGCGGTCGGGGCGGGGATGTCAGTCGGGATCGGTGACGGTGGTGGTCGGGGGGCTGGCCGTGGTGTTAGTCGTCGTATTGTGAGACATGGGGCTGGCGGAAGGGCCGGGGTTCCTCCGACGTAATCGTTGCAAGCCGCAGCGCCGATCTTCTGGCGTAGCCGACGAGGTGCGAATGAACGTAGCTACGGAAACACAGGACAGGGGAGCGTACCCGCTCGGCATCGCCGCACGGTATGCTCATCTGCCCGTCCGAACCGTGCGCGTTGGATTAAGGGATACGACTACACCCATAAAGGTGAGCGCCGCCGCTCTTCCACAATAGCCTACCTGGATGTAGCCAATCGCCGACCAGGGCAAAGCAAGGACGCTGGGACAGGACCTTTGCTCGACTTTGAGGAGTTGCTGACTCTACTTCTGGTTCAAGCTTTCAATGCGAAAGGGCTTAGTCTCTCGAAAATAAAGCGGGCCGCCACCCGTGCCAGGGACGTCTACAATTTGGCTAATCCGTTTGCGTCCACTCAGTTTCGCTCGGACGGCAACAGGACTTTCATCGACCTCGCGCCCCGTACCAAGGGTAGGGAGAGACAACTGATCGACCTGCTCAGCGATCAGACGCAGTTCCGGGAGCTTGTAGAGCCAAGCCTCTTCAAGGACGTCGTATTCATTGAGGATAGGGCAGGAGAGTGGTGGCCTCTGGGCAAGGACCACTCTGTGGTCTTGGACCCCCGCCGCCAATTCGGGGCGCCGCACATGAAGGGCACCGGGGTTCGGACCGACGTCATCGCCGAGATGGTCGCCGCCGAGCGCGGAGGGCAAGCCGCAATTGCGTCCACAACCGATTGGTTTGGTCTCGGCCGGGATCAGGTCACCGACGCGGTGGCTTTCGAGGTTCGCCTACTGGAGTTGCCAGACTGAAATTCGTCTTTGACCAGAACCTTGGCCGACATGTTCTCGCGTTCATTCGGCAGTCCGAAGTATGCCCAGCCGACCAAGTGACCAGCCTTGAGGAAATGGGCTATGCGCGGGACCTTGCTGATGAGGAGTGGCTCCACGCCCTTGGCGCCAAGGGCGGCCACATCGCGGTTACCAGGGATGGAAACATCTTGAACGCTGCAGTCCGACCTGATGCCCGCCGCCGGACTCGAACCGGCACGCCTGTTACGGCCTCGGATTTTAAGTCACAGACCAGAGCCCGCCAGCCAACGCCATAGGCCGACACGGATTGCCGTAAGCCATTGTATCTGTTGCGCCTTCAGTAAACTCGTGCGACAGACGACGACATGAGCCGCCCCTACCTAGCCACCAAAATGAGTCCGCCGTGAGTCCGATCCGAGGTAGGGTCAAGCTATCAGATGCCGAACTTGAGAAGCTGCGAGTTCCTGCAGGCAGGAAGGACGCCATGTTCTTCGACGCGGTTGAGCCGGGCTTTGGGGTGCGGGTCACCGCCGACGGCAAGCGCGTGATGCTGTTCCAATACAGGGTGGGCAGAGCCGTGCGGCGCTACCGGATCGGCGTCTGGGGGCATGGCGGCCTCACGGCGAGCAAGGCGCGGAAGATTGCGGAGAAGTTGCGGGGGCAGGTTCACGAGGGGCAGGACCCATTCGCCGACCGCAAGGCCGAGCACGTGGCCAAGGCAGCGTCGGCAATGGCGGAGCGGCAGGCCGCCGCTGTGGAGGCCTTCACCTTCGGCAAGCTGGTTGACCAGTGGGAGACGAAGGGGCTGGCTCATCGGCGGCCGAGCTATGTGGCGGACGCCACGGCCAGGTTGCGCACCTACTTCGCCGCGTGGGCGGAGCGGCCGGCAGGCGGCATCACGAAGGCGGAGGCGATCGCGGTGCTGGACCGGGTGGAGAAGGACCGGGGCACCACGTCATCCCGTCGGGCGCTGGCCTACGGGCGCGCTGCGTATGGTTGGGCGGAGAAGCGCGACCTGGTCGACGCCAATCCCTTTCGAGGTGTGGCGGCGCTGGGCCAGGAGAACACCCGGGAGCGGGTGTTGACGGCCGAGGAGCTGCGGGCCATCTGGCGGGCGCTGGAGGTCATGGACAGCGTGGCGGGCGCCTACATGCGCGTCTTGCTGCTGACCCTGCAGCGGCGCGAGGAGGTAGCAGGAATGCGGTGGGACGAACTGGCCGCCGATCGCTCTACCTGGACCGTCCCGGCAGCCCGAGCGAAGAACGGCCGAGCGCACCTGGTGCACCTGACAGATCCGGCGCGGGCAGCAATGGCGAAGCTGCCCCGGCTGGCCGGTAACCCGCACGTCTTCGCCGGGCGCGGCAAGGGGCACATAGGCGGGTTCAGCCGGATGAAGGAGGAGCTGCTTCAGGTGATGGCTGGCGAGGCGCCCGTGCAGGCTGGGAAACGCCGGGCAAGGGTGCGGGCGGCGGTCTCGGTCGATTGGCGGTTCCACGACTTCCGCCGCTCAGGCGTCACCGGGCTGGCCGGGCTGGGGTTCGCCCCGCATGTGTGCGACCGACTGCTGAACCACGTCACCGGAGCGATCCAGGGCGTGGCGGCGGTGTATCAGCGGGCGGAGTTCCTGGCGGAGAGAAAGGCGGCGCTGGAGGCTTGGGCAGGGTTT